>JALRFB010000199.1 GCA_023256555.1 Sediminibacterium sp.
AGCATCGAATAATGCAATAGCTGTTTTAGCATAAGCATATACTGCGGTATTAAAATCTTTATTAGCAGTTTTATTAGCGATACCTACAATACTCATCCAATGTCCTGGAGGAGAGAATTTTTTTGTACTGAACATGGCATGGCCAGTTACATTTACTTTAAAAGGATTATCATCCCAGAAATTAGCAATATGCTTTTGCTCCTCTGTTAAACTATCCACTGCGTTTTTAACCATCATAACATTCTTATAGTATTCACTATTCTTGTCTTTGACGTTGAATGCTGGTGGTGGAGCAGGTCTAAATTGACTTGCACTATCTAACACCATGGTTCTGATTTCTCTCCAATGTGGTTCTGCAGCGGAAGCATACATAGGTGGTGTAGGCACCCATCTTCCTGGAATATCTTTTACAGTATATTTTTCAGCACTTCTAGTTTGTGCGTAGTTGTCTTTTTTACTCCATGCAATAATGGATGCACCTACTTCTTTAGCAAATGCTTCAGAAGCATCAATCATCTTAGTTGGCATACCATGTGCTTTAACCAATTGATGTAAACTATCAGTATACTCTTTCAAACTTCCTTCAGGAAAAGTCACTGCCTCTCCTACCATACAATAAGCAATTAATGATGCATATGGAAAATCAATATTGGCAGTATCTTTTGGAGCAGGAACATTTGTCAGTCCCTTCAATTGACCTGTTAAACTTTGATAATGAACAGGGTCTCCAGCAGCAATGACTTCATAACCTGCAATAGCAGCATAAGCATAGTTTCTTGATGCAACAATAGGACTAAAATTATTACCCATTACCACCTGATTTAATTCATGTACAGTATGTGCATATATATCTGGGTTATGCGTAATATTTTTATAATCTTTATTGGTATTACAAGCAATAAGACTTGTAATGGTCAACACTAGAATAGCTATTTTTTTCATTGCTATAATTTATTTACAGTTTGAATACAAAAAATGTGTGTGCATTTTTTGCAGTAATATTAATTGGAAATTCTTCGATGGAATCTAAAAAAACTACGCAATGTTTTTTGGAGGAGGCAATTGTATAGGTAAACAATTGCTTAATAAACGATCTGAATAAATACTACCAATTGTATTATTCAGCACTAAATTGATATTAAAATCGTATTTATTTTCAAAAGAAATATAATCAAATGTCAATAATTTAGCTGAAGATTTTCCAGCAGGTGTAGATTTTTTCTCTTGCCCATCTTTTTGTAAATCCTGTGCCAACTTATAAAAATCTTCTCTTGCATTTTTGATATGCAATCTATCTTGATTGGCCAACACTTTAATTTCAACGCTATCATTATAGACTCTTCTTTGCACATATTGATAAACAATACCATCAATAACCATTTCTCCGTCTACTCTCTCAAATTTTGCACTATTAGCATAATAAGGAAGATTCACAGGTGTTTTAATTGTAACTAAATCTGCTTCGTTATAATTCTCTTCCTCAATTAGGGCAACAAAATTTTCGGCAGCTTTTTGATCGAAATAATTAGCCACCATTCGGTAACCAAATCCGTTAAAAAGCATCACGCCCAAAATCAATATTGCAGCTAGTTTTTTCACATGTTAAAAATACAAAAAAATGGGAAACTGAGGCCTCAATTTAGTATGTTTGTGCACTAAAAAGCTTTAAATATCCTATGAAATACCTCAAAATCATCCTAGCAATAGTCCTTTCTGCGGCTTTTCTGTTTATTTACCTTTTTATACCAAATCGTATTTTGGTGAGTGACAATGTATATGTTACCCAAGCTGGAAGTTCAGTCACTAGGTCTTTTGTTCAAATTCAATATTGGGATAAATGGATGCCTCATAAAGCAATTGAAGGCCATAGCTTTATTTGGGAAGACGGGGCTTTAGAAATCAATGCCTCTTTTATCGCTTCAGTAAAATCTAAATTCACTAAAGATGACTTTGAAGCTGGAGTTATTTTTTCTGCGGTAGATGCAGGAAAAGATAGTTCATTGGTAAGATTTGAAGGCGAAGTAGACAATCGACACCTTTCTCCAATTACAAGAATTCACAATTATATTGAAGCCCAAAAATTAAAAGCGCAACTTTTAACCGTTATCAAAACCGCTGCTGCTTATTATAGCACTAGTAAAGGTGTATATGGGTTTGATATTATTAAAACTAAAGTAAAAGACAGTACTTTAGTTACCACTCAACAAAATTTTGCCGATACTCCTAGTTTGGCACAACAATATGCAATGATTGATAAACTATTAAAGCATATTCAAAAACACAATGGCATTATCCATGGAGACCCTATGGTAAACATTACTAGAGTAAGTGAAACAGAGGTATACACTCAGGTTGCCTTCCCATTAGCAGCAGATATACCCACTGGAGATCAAATTGCTATTAAGAAAATGGTTCTAGGAAACATTTTAGAAACAAAAGTACAAGGTGGTCAATCAATTATCAATGCTGCATTTGAAGCTAATAGAAATTATATTGCAGATCATTTAACTTCTTCACCAGCTATTCC
>JALRFB010000019.1 GCA_023256555.1 Sediminibacterium sp.
AATAATATGAGGAAATTTACCAAAATAATGTTCAAAATATTGGCTGGTATTATTGCTTCCAGTCGCGATATATGCGTCACAATTTTTTAATTGATCTTGAATGATTATTTGATCTTTCCAAAGAGGTTGAATATTTTTTAGTGTTTGAACAATATATTCCATTAAGACTTTGTCTTTAGAAGAGAGTTTGATGACTGCGATATGTCCAGCAATAAGGGTACTTAATAAATCATGAAACCCCACCATAGGAATATTACCTGCCATGACAATGCCTACTTTTTTTTGCGTAAATTTTTGGGAGATGGAAGGATAAGATGCTACCCATACTTCTAAAGCCGCTTCTTGTAAAAATTGGTTACAAATCTGTGTGATAGAAGCGTCAATAAATTCGGGAAGAAACCAGGCATTTTCTGACTGAGCCCTTTGTTTAAGATCTATTAAGTCTGGGTTATTTTGATTGGACAAATGAACACCCAGTGCCACAAAACCTGCTATCCTTGCTTGAATTTCCATGTTTTTGATTACCTTTATTCCACGAAAGTACGTTACTAATTTTTAAATTTTTTTTATGGCACTTAAAATAACAGACGAATGTATTAATTGTGGCGCATGTGAGCCAGAATGTCCTAATAATGCTATTTATGAAGGAGGTGTTGAATGGGCTATGGCCGATGGCACTACAGTAAAGGGAGCTTTTACATTAATGGATGGAACATCTGTTGATGCGGGTCAAAGAAATGCACCAATTGCTGCAGATACTTACTATATTACTGCTAATAAATGTACAGAATGTCAAGGTTTTCATGAGGAACCACAATGTGCAGCAGTTTGTCCGGTAGATTGTTGTGTAAATGACGAATTATATCAAGAAACAATTGACCAATTGCTGGCTAAAAAAGAAAAATTACATTTGTAATAATCGAATATAAAAAAGGGAATTTGATTCCCTTTTTTTATTTTTAATTATTAATCATATTTACAAAAAAGTGAATTCATGAAAAAGAAAGTTGCATTGGTTACAGGAGGATTAAGTTCAGAAGCACAGATTAGTTATAAAAGTGCTAAGACTGTGTTGAACGCTTTGGATAAAAACAAGTATGATGTTTATTTAATTGATATTCATCCAACAGGATGGTGGTATGAAAATACTGCAGGCGAAGAAGTAGCAGTAGATAAAGCAGATTTTAGTATTGTAGAAGCTGGACAGAAAATTAATTTTGATGTAGCATTGATGTGTATTCATGGAACTCCAGGAGAAGATGGAAAAATGCAAGGATATTTTGATTTAATTGGATTGCCTTATACAAGTTGTGATACATCTACTTCTGCATTGACTTTCAATAAAAGATATACAGTGGCAGTTGCAGGATTTGGTGGTGTAGGTGTAGCAAAGTCATTACATTTATTTATTGAGTCACCCATGAGTGCTGAAGAGATACTTGCACAATTGACCTTGCCTGTATTTGTGAAACCCAATAATGGTGGAAGTAGTTTGGGTATTAGTAAAGTAAATACTGCTGAAGAATTGACTCCAGCATTAGCAAAAGCTTTTAAAGAAGACACACAAGTATTAGTAGAAGAGTTTATTAGTGGAAGAGAGTTTACTATTGGGGTATTTAAATCAAAGGGTGTGACAACAGTATTGCCTATTACAGAAATTATAACAGAGAACGAATTTTTTGATTTTGAGGCAAAGTATCAAGGCAAGAGTAAGGAAATTACCCCTGCACAAATTACTGATACAATGTTCTCAGACTTAACAGCAGCTGCTAAAAAAGTATATGCAACATTAAATTGCAGAGGAGTAGTTAGAATTGATTTTATATATGACGAAAAGCAATCAAAAGCATTTATGTTAGAAGTAAATACAGTGCCTGGGCAAAGTGAAGCAAGTGTGATTCCTCAACAAGTAAGAGCATTAGGTTGGACATTAACCAATTTTTACGGAACCATTATTGAAGATACATTGGCTGCTAAATAAAATAAATTATTCACATTGGAAGCTATTGATAAATTATTGAAAAAGCCATTATGGGTAAATATCTTAACCGGTATTGGAGCTATATTGGTATTATTGATTTTGTTTTTCTTTTCATTAGGTTGGATCACAGGAAATGGTAAAACAGAAAAAGTGCCTGCAGTAGTTGGTTTAGATGCAGCAGCAGCAGAAAAGAATCTTTCTGCATTAGGTTTTGATGTGGTATTTCAAGATTCTATTTATGTAGACACTATTGCCAGAAATGCTGTGTTGAGACAAACTCCAGATGCAGATGAAATAGTAAAAAAAGGAAGAACTGTTTATTTGACCATTAATAGAACAGTTGCCCCACAGGTAGATATGCCAAACTTAATTGGCTTCTCTTTAAAAAGTGCAGAGACTTATTTAAAAGTTTTGGGTTTAAGAATGGGTACCATTAGTTTAGTGCCTGATAGAAATAAAAATGTGATACTAGATCAATTAGTAGGAGGTAAGCCCATTGCTCCAGGGGCCAAAATTGCATCAGGTACAGTGGTGAATTTCTTGGTAGGAGATGGTGGTGCTGCTGCAGGTTTCGAAGTACCAGACTTAGTTGGATTAACGGTGAATATGGCAAAAAATAAGTTGGCATCAATGGGATTATTCATTGGTATAATTAGTTCACAAACTGCTATAACAGACACAGCCAACGCATTTATCATTCAACAAAGTCCAAGTCCTTTTACAGGTCAATTAGATTCTTTGGGTATGCCCATGAAAAATTTAACTATGCAAGGTGGTTCCATTGATATTATAGTGGATAAAGTGGCTCCGGTTATTTCAAAAGATTCAATTAAATAAACTGTTTAACAATATAAGTATGAAAACAATTTCAGTAGTTGATTTAAAAGCAAAATTAGATGCGGGTGAAAAAATAAATTTAGTAGATGTTCGTGAGCCTCATGAACATGCAGCATTTAATATAGGTGGAATCTTGTTGCCATTAGGTAAGGTACAAGGTTTGGAAACAGATGATATTGACCATCTAAAAGACGAAACAGTATATGTTTATTGTAGAAGTGGGAATAGAAGCGGTCAAGCTTGTTTAATGTTAGAGCCATACGGCTTCAAAGATATTATCAATGTTAGCGGTGGTATGTTGGCTTGGCAAGAACAATTTCCAGGTTAAAAATCAAAATTTTAGCTTAAGTTTATTGTCAAAATAAAACCTGATGAAAAAACTTAAGCTTTCCATTTCCATTGTATTTATTGCATTCGCTTTTATAATAAGTGCTTGTAAGCAAAGTAATAACTCCGGTTCAGCGTCATACCATGACACCACTGGAAGAAAAGATATTTTATCAGGTGGGGTTCAATTAATCCCTATTCAAACAACAAAAGGGGTATTCAATGTTTGGACTAAAAGGGTAGGCAATAATCCCAAGATTAAAGTGTTGTTATTGCATGGTGGCCCAGGAGCTACGCATGAATATTTTGAATGTTTTGACTCTTTTTTACCTCAAGAAGGTATTGAATATTATTACTATGATCAGTTAGGATCTGCTTATTCAGATAATCCAAATGATAGTTCATTGTGGAACTTGCCAAGATTTGTAGAAGAAGTAGAGACGGTGCGTAAGGCATTGGGAATGGACTCAACTAATTTCTTTTTATTGGGGCATTCTTGGGGAGGGATTCTAGCAACTGAATATGCTTTAAAATATCAGGCTAATTTAAAAGGCGTGATCATCTCCAATATGGTACCTTCTATTCCTGATTATATTCAATATGCAAATGATGTTTTAGGCCCAAAATTACCTAAAGATATTTTAGCTAAAATAAGAGCATTTGAAGCAAAAGGGGATTATACCAATCCTGCTTATTTACAAATTGTGCAAGATTATTATTATCCAGAACATGTCTTAAGAATGCCGCCAGCAAATTGGCCAGATCCAGTAAAGAGGGCTTTTGCTAAAATGAATTATCCTTTGTATTTAAGAATGCAAGGTCCATCAGAGTTTGGAGTAGTAGGAGATGCTGTTTTAAAAACATGGGATCGTAAAGCTGATTTACATAAAATCTATCGTCCTCTATTAAGTATTGGTGGCGAATTTGACACCATGGATCCAAAAGCCATGGAAGCGCTTTCTAAGGCGGTACAAAAAGGGCAATATCTCTATTGCCCTAATGGTTCACATATGTCTATGTATGATGATCAACAAACTTATTTTAAAGGATTGATTCAGTTTTTAAAACAAACTGGCCAATAGTTTATTTAAAATCTATTTTTAAAGTTAGCCAGTAATTTCTGCCTGCCATTGGGTAAAAATTATTGGAAGTGGTGATAGTACTTGCGTATAAATAACTATAAGTATATCCATTGGGTTCGTATTTTACATCGAATAAGTTATTCATATGTAATTGAATTTGTGCAGACCATTGTTGTTTTTTTGCCAACTGATATTGCACCATCATGTCATTTAAAAAGTAGGCTTTCAATATTCTTGATTCATTTTGCGTATTGTCTAAATATTGTTTTGAAGCATATCTACTGATCAAGTTCAATTGCCAATCTTTATTCGGAGCATAAGAGATGGTATGTCCTGCAGTTATTGCTGGCGATAAGCTTATTGCTGTATTCTTATGTTCAATGGCTAATTGGCCACCATTATCGTAATCATCTATGTATTCTGTGAATGCAGCGATTTGATTTTTACTAAATGTAATATGTCCACTACTTGTTAAGCTTTTACTTATTTTCCAATTGCTTTCTAATTCGACTCCTGCTCTAAAACTTTTCGGCACATTGGTTCTTGTATATGCGCCAATATCATTAATCTTTCCGGTCAATACCAATTGGTCTTTATAATTCATCCAAAACAAATTCAGATTCCAATTAAATGAAGTTGATTTTCTAGAAATACCTGCTTCCCAATCATATAAAACTTCTGGTTTAGGTTGCTCTATTAAACTTGCTTCAAAATCGTCTCTATTCGGTTCTTTATGTGCGACTGCAAAACTAGCGTACAAACTATATTTATTTTTTGTGTAAGTAATTCCGGCTTTAGGATTGAAGAAATTAAATTGTCTATCTATAATGGTATTGGGGTTCTTGTCAAATCCATTAATGGTATATGATACATTTCTGTATTGTAAATCAATAAATGTTTTTAAATTTTGGTGTAGAGAATGCTCCCACTTAATATATACATTTCGATCTTTCTTGATTGCATCGTTGAAATAATAATTATAGGGTTGCACAATATTTTTTAAATAGGGCAATGTGCCATAATGTAATCCATCATATGTCGTCCAGCCACCGCCAGCAGTCAAAATATTATTTACTGATGTGTATGACAATGCGGCGATTTGTCCATAAAAGTTATTATCCAACCATTTTCTTCTTACCAAATCTATTTCACTTGCAGTGAAATTGGTCAATCCATAATCAGCAGGAGACACACCCGCTTTATACTCTTCATAAAAACCTTTACCTCTTGTTAAAAAGATGGCAGTGTTCCATTTTAACTGCTTATTAATGGTTTTATTATAAAAAGCTTGATAATGGGTTTGCTGATAATTATCTGTTTGATTTGGATAAGGGCTTCCAGCTCTTTCCATACCTGCTGGGTTATATGTTCTTTGTGTAGCCAATAATTCTTCGGGCACGCCATACCATGCTTGATAAGTTTTTTCCCAGCCAGAAAAAACATTCAATCTTAAAGATTCATTATTCCCCCAATAGGTGCCACTAACATAAAATGAGTTTAAATTACTTTTCGCTCTATCAATATAACCATCACTTGTTATTTTACTTATTCTACCATCAATGGTAAATTTATTGTTGATTAAGCCTGTTCCTAATTGTAATGTATTTTTAAATGAATTAAAAGATCCTGCACTTGAAGCAATTTGGGCATACTTGCTGGGACGATAATCATTGGTGGCTAGGTTGATAGTGGCTCCAAATGCACCAGCACCATTAGTAGAACTTCCCACACCTCTTTGAATTTGTACACTACTTAAACTAGAGCCAAAATCTGGAAGGTCTACAAAATAGGTAGCCATACTTTCAGCATCATTGTAAGGGATACCATTCAGTGTTACATTAATTCTTGTAGCATCAGTACCTCTAATTCTTAGTCCTGTATAGCCGACGCCCATCCCTGCATCTGAATGAACAATTACACTTGGAGTATTTTGTAAGAGAAAAGGAATGTCTTGTGCTAATTGCTGCTGTTGAATAACTGCTTTGCTAAGATTGGTTTTGGCAAAAGGGCTGTTTTCGGATACTCTTACAGCACTTACTTCCAAAGGAGGCAAGCTTCTAATACTGTCTGTAAAACGATTTGAACTATCTTTTGATAGACTTTGATTCTTTACTGTTTGAGCTTGGCCAATGGCCACAACAAACAAAAGGATGGATGTTCCCAATAATTTTTTCATTACTTGTTTTTTAAAGTTAAAATATGGGAACAGGAATAACGAGCTTTGAGAAGTGCACAAGATGTGCGGTACCTTCCCTTCGCAGGAATTACCCTGTTCAGGTTCAACGGGTTTTATCTCAGCTTTTCACAGCACCCCGAGGACGGCGCAAAAATAAATACATTTTTGGATTATGTGACTGTAACTTTATTATCTGATTGTCGTTATATGGAAATAAATACTCAAACATGAAAAAAATACTAAGCTTTTTGCTTTTAATCATCGGCCTTAATGTTTCAGCTCAAAAATCTGGTTTGATCTATGACGCTCATGCTCAAAAGAGATCTGTCCCAGCTTTTGATGCCATTAAAGTATCTAGTGCAATAGATTTATACCTTACTCAATCCAATGTAAACGAAGTGGCAGTGAGTGCCTCAGAAAACGATATTAGAGATCAAATTGTAACAGAAGTAGTTGGAGGTACTTTAATTATTCGTTTAGGGGAATCAGGTAATTGGTTTTCTTGGAAAAAATGGGGTAATTACAATACAAAAGCTTATGTGAGCATTAAAGAGATTAATGCATTGTCAGCTGCTGGAGCTTCAAATGTACATATTGTTGGCACGATAGAATCTCCTAAATTAAGATTGAAGATGTCTGGTGCGAGTGATTTAAAAAATGCCAATTTTAATGTTGGTTCACTTTTTATGGAAGTATCTGGCGCATCCAATTTTAAAGCAAATACTCAAGCTTCAAATATTACAATTGATTGTTCAGGGGCTAGTGATGTTACTTTGACTGGATCTGCAGATGATTTGGCTATAGAATGCTCAGGAGCAAGTAATGCAAAATTATCAGGTTTAAATGTAAAAGGAGCTGTAGTTAAATCTTCTGGAGCAAGTGATGTATCTGTAAATGCATCTCAATTATTAAAGCTATCAGCAACAGGTGCAAGTTCAATCCATTATAATGGGGAGGCAAAAATTACTGAATTCAATTCATCAGGAGCATCTACTATCAAAAGAAGAAATGACTAATTGTGGAGGTTTTTGACCGCTTTTATCAAAAAAGTTTTAAATTAACGTTGTCAAAAACCAAAAACTAACGATTATGTCAAAAAACATTGAAACCAACAAGCTATTTGTGGCCAGCTGTCTGGCACTTTTAGTGACTTCATTATCCTTTGGAATTAGGGCAGGGGTGCTGAGCCAACAAGGGATAGATTTTAATTTAGATTCTGCACAATTAGGTACAATTGCCGCAACTGCCTTTTGGGGATTCCCATTAGCAATATTGGTGGGTGGTACAATTGTAGATATAATTGGAATGAAAAGGTTGTTAGTGCTTGCTTTTCTATTCCATTTTGCAGGAATTGCTTTAACCATTTTTGCAACAGGTTATTGGACTTTATTTGTATCAACTTTATGCGTAGGTATTGCGAATGGTTTGGTAGAAGCATCTTGTAATCCATTGGTTACTTCTTTATTCCCTGAAAACAAGACTACCAAATTGAATCATTTTCATTTATGGTTCCCAGGTGGTATTGTGATTGGTACATTAGTGGTGTTCTTATTCAATAAGATTGGCTTAGGCATGCATTACCAAGTAGGCATTATGCTAATCCCAACTATTTTATATGGATACTTATTCTCTAAATTAGAGTTCCCTGTAACAGAACGTGTATCTAGTGGTGTTTCATCTGCAACCATGTATAAGTCATTATTGAATCCTTTATTTATATTCATGTTCATTTGCATGTTTGGAACAGCAATTACAGAATTGTTTACTGGACAATGGATAGATGTATTATTAAAGAATGTAAGTGAGAATGCCATTCTTTTATTGACTATTGAAACAGGTATTATGGTCTTGGGTAGAGGATTGGCAGAGCCAGTGGTTCATAAATTATCTCCACAAGGCGTATTATTGATCTCTTCTATTTTAGCTGCAACGGGCTTGTATATACTAGGACATAGCTCAGGCAATATGTTATTTGTTGGGGCAATCGTATTCGGTATCGGAGTTTGTTATTTCTGGCCAACCATGTTGGGTTTTGTATCAGAAAACTTACCTCAAACTGGTGCAGTGGGGATCAATTTAATGGGTGGGGCTGGTATGTTTGCTGTGTCCATTTATATGATTTTCATGAGTGATTTTTATGATAAATTGGTAGCGGCGAAAATTCCTGCTGGCACAAGTGCTGAAAACTTGGCAGCGGTAACCAATGAGGCTAAAAAATTAGCTGGTCCAGAAATCATTAATGCCACATTAACTATACCTTTAATTTTAATTGTAGCATTTAGTGGATTATATATTTATATGAAGAGAAGAAAAGCGGTAGCTTAATTTCTCCATTTAAGATACTAAGAAAGGCCTCTCAAGAAATTGAGGGGCTTTTTCTTTATATAAACTTGTTTTAGAAGGAATATTGACCTACCTTTGCCCTCCAAACATCGCGAGGTAGAGCAGCGGTAGCTCGTCGGGCTCATAACCCGAAGGTCGGAGGTTCGATCCCTTCCCTCGCAACTAAAGTAACCCGCTCCCGATTCTATATCGAGAGCGGATTTTTTTTCTAGTAACTTTGTGTAGAATGCACATATATGAAAGTCGGATTTGTCAACATATTTGGAAAGCCTAATGCCGGTAAAAGTACTTTACTGAACGCCTTAATGGGTGAGAAAATGGCTATTGTCTCTTCCAAAGTGCAAACCACTAGACATAGAATCAAGGCCTTTTTAAATAAAGAGAACGAATACCAGATAATATTCTCAGACACTCCAGGCATCATTGATCCAAAATACAAGCTACATGAGAAGATGATGGGAGCTGTTAAGTCTGCCCTAGAAGATGCCGATTTGGGTTTGTTAATGGTGGATATCCGAGACAATTTAGAAGAAGTAGATGCTATATTCTCTGGTTTGAAATTAAAAGTACCCTGCATTGTAGTATTAAATAAGTCCGATTTAGCCACTGGTCAACAAGTTAAAGAGGCCAATGCCTTTTTCAAAGCTAAGAAGTATTGTCACAGTATAATTACGCTTAGTGCATTGAATAACAATGATATAGAAAGGTTGTTGAAAGTTATTTTAGAATTAGTGCCAGAGGGAATACCTTTTTATAGTCAAGAAGATTTAAGCGATTTACCTACTAAGTTCTTTGTCAGTGAGATTATAAGGGAGAAGATCTATAGCTTATTTGGGGAAGAGATACCTTATCATACAGCTGTGTTGGTCAATTCATATAAAGAACAGCCATTATTAATTAAAATCCAGGCAGATATTGTAGTAAATAGAGAGACTCAGAAGGCAATCATTATTGGAGAGAAGGGTAAGATGATCAAAGAGATAGGTGTGCAGGCAAGAAAGGATATCGAGGAATTTATTGGCTCTAAAGTATATTTGGAATTGTTTGTAAAAGTAAAGCCCAAATGGAGAGACAATGATTTGAAGTTGAAGGAATACGGATATCAATAAATTACAAAAGAAAGGTAAAAAAGTATTGGCTGAAGGTGCACAAGGATCCATGTTGGATATTGATTTTGGCACTTTCCCATTTGTTACTTCTTCCAATACTATTTCAGCTGGTGTTTGTACAGGATTAGGGATTTCTCCCAAATTAATTGGTGAGGTTTTTGGCATTTCAAAAGCTTATTGTACTAGAGTGGGCAGTGGACCTTTCCCTACAGAGTTACACGATGCCAAAGGCGAAGAACTACGTAAAATTGGAAGTGAATTTGGCGCAACCACAGGAAGACCACGTCGTTGTGGTTGGATAGATTTGGTT
>JALRFB010000001.1 GCA_023256555.1 Sediminibacterium sp.
AGTTTGCAATTGAAAAATAAATTACCTAAAGAGAAATTGAGTATTGCTGAAAGTGGCATTTATGATATTGAAACATTTAAAACTTTGAAAAAAGAAGGCTTTGATGGTTTTTTAATGGGTGAGTATTTTATGAAACAAGAAAATCCGGCAAAAGCTTTTGAGGCATTTACTCAATTGATATAAAATTATAAAGATGCAAACTAAAGTATGTGGCATAACAAGTATAGAGCAAGCTCAGGCATTAGATCTGATGGGCGTGGACTATATTGGCTTTATATTTTATGCACCTTCCAAGAGATATGTTTTGAATAACTTGAGTTTGGAAGCATTGGCGAGTTTTGTTCCTTCTACTGCTAAAAAAGTGGGGGTATTTGTCAATGAACCAATTGAAACTGTATTAAAAATTGTAGCAGAAGCTAAATTAGATATGGTTCAGTTGCATGGAGACGAGGATTTGAATTATTGTGAACAAGTTAAAAAAGCAATACCGGTTATTAAAGTTTTTAGAGTCGGTGCCTTAGTGCCGAATATGGAGGGTTTTGAAAATGCGGCTAACTATTTTTTATTTGATACAGATAGTGCATTATATGGTGGTACTGGGAATCATTTTAATTGGGAGATTATTAAAAACCATTCAATCGCCTTGCCTTTTTTCTTAAGTGGTGGAATTGGCCCAAATGATATCAAAGGTTTAGAAGTGATGAAAACTACTAAGGCAGGAAAACAATTATTAGCAGTTGACTTGAATAGTCAATTTGAAACTGCGCCAGGAATAAAAGATTTAGAAAAAGTTAAAACATTTATACATGCAATTATTTAACCCAACAGTGAATTATCAGCAGCCCAATGAAGAAGGCTACTATGGAGAATATGGCGGCGCCTATATTCCAGAAATGTTGTACGGCAATGTCGAAGAGTTAAAGAGTAGGTATTTAGAGATAATGAATGACCCTACATTTCAAGCAGCATTCCATGCTTTATTGAAAGACTATGTAGGCAGGCCAACTCCTTTATTTCTGGCAGAAAGATTAAGCAAGGAAATAGGTGCTACTATTTATTTAAAAAGAGAAGACCTGTGTCATACAGGTGCACATAAAATCAATAATACCATTGGGCAGATTTTATTAGCACAACGATTAGGCAAAACAAAGATTATTGCAGAGACTGGCGCTGGTCAACACGGAGTGGCAACTGCTACGGTATGTGCATTAAAAGGATTAGAGTGTGTTGTATATATGGGAGAGAAAGATATTGAGCGTCAGGCACCCAATGTGGCTAGAATGAAATTATTGGGGGCTAAAGTGGTTCCTGCTACTAGTGGAAGTAAAACTTTAAAAGATGCTACTAATGAAGCCATTCGAGCATGGATTAATGAACCTGACACTACACATTATATTATTGGAAGTGTGGTAGGGCCACATCCTTATCCTGATATGGTGGCTAAGTTTCAAAGTGTTATTAGTGAAGAAACCAGAAAGCAATTAAAAGAAAAAACTGGTTCTGAATTACCAACACATGTGGTGGCTTGTGTTGGAGGTGGTAGTAATGCTGCAGGAGCTTTTTATCATTTCTTAAATGAACCAACAGTAGAAATAGTTGCAGTGGAAGCAGCAGGACATGGCGTACATTCTGGAATGAGTGCTGCAACAACTCAATTAGGTACTACGGGTATTTTGCATGGTAGTAAAAGTATCTTAATGCAAACCAAGGACGGACAAGTAGTTGAGCCGCATAGTATAAGTGCAGGATTAGATTATCCAGGTATTGGTCCATTACATGCTTATTTATTTAAATCTGGCAGAGGAACATTTATGAGTGCTACAGACGAAGAAGCATTAGAATGGGCGTCTCATTTATCCAAAATTGAAGGAATCATTCCTGCATTAGAGACAGCACATGCTTTTGCGGTACTCCCAAAAATGAATTTGAAGCCAACGGATGTGGTAGTAGTATGTTTGAGTGGAAGAGGCGATAAAGATTTAGCTACTTATATGTCTAATATAAAAATGTAAACGAATTATATGTCAAGATTATCAAGCTTATTTAATAAAAAGAATGCGCGTGTATTGAATGTGTACTGTACTGCAGGCTTCCCTAAGTTAAATAGTACTTTGGAAGTAATGGAGTCTTTGCAAGCGAATGGTGCTGATATCATTGAAGTGGGTATGCCTTATAGTGATCCATTGGCAGATGGAGAAGTGATTCAATCAAGTAGTTTAGTGGCATTAGAAAACGGGATGACTTTGGAAATTTTATTTGAGCAATTAGCTGAAATGAGAAAAACCATTCATGTACCTGTAATTTTAATGGGTTATATGAATCCTATTTTACAATATGGATTTGAACGTTTTTGTGCAGCTGCCAAAGCAGTAGGAGTAGATGGTTTGATTTTACCAGATTTGCCTTTATACGAGTTTGAGCATATCTATGGAACAACTATTAAAGCCAATGAATTAGATTTTATTTTCTTAGTGACACCAGAAACGTCTGAAGAAAGATTAAGAAAATTAGATGCATTAAGTTCAGGATTCATTTATGCAGTTAGTTCTTCTGCTACCACAGGGAAGGACAAAGACTTTTCTAAAGTAGCATTGTATTTGAAAAGATTGAAAGCATTTAATTTGAAAAATCCATTCTTAGTTGGATTTGGTATTAAAGACAAAGAAAGTTTTGATGCAGTGAATGAATATGCCAATGGAGCTATTATTGGATCGGCTTATATCAAGGCATTAAATGCTGGAGAGGGTATCAATGCTATTACAAAAACATTTTTAGCATCCATTTTGAAATAGTTTATGAGTATAGCAATCATACAATATAATGCAGGCAATATTCAATCTGTGCTATATGCATTAGAAAGAATAGGTGCAGAAGCCATAGTGACTGATAATCCGGAAGCCATTATGGCTGCAGACAGAGTGATCTTTCCAGGAGTGGGAGAAGCTAGTACTGCGATGAATTATTTGAAAGAGCGAAATTTAGATCAGGTAATTAGTGCTTTAAAACAGCCTGTCTTAGGAATTTGTTTAGGTATGCAATTGATGTGCAGTTATTCTGAAGAAAACAGTACCAATTGTCTTGGAATATTTAATGAGCAAGTAAAGCAGTTTATCCCAACAGAACAAAGTTTAAAAGTACCTCAAATGGGTTGGAACACAATCCATCATTTGAAATCTGATTTATTTAAAGGATTAGCTGAAGAAAGTTATGCATATTTTGTACATGGTTATTATGCCTCTATTGGAGCGCATACTATTGCTCAAACCAATTATATATTAGATTATAGTTCGGCATTACAAAAGGATAATTTTTATGGAGTACAGTTTCATCCAGAAAAATCTGCTGCAGTAGGTGAACGAATTATTCAAAACTTTTTAAACATTAAATGATGCAAATTATTCCTGCTATAGATCTTATTGATGGTAAATGTGTTCGTTTAACTGAAGGGGATTATGCGCAAAAGAAGATCTATAATGAAGATCCATTAGAAGTGGCCAAAGCATTCGAAGGAATTGGCTTAATGAGATTGCACTTGGTAGATTTAGATGGTGCCAAAGCAGGCGAAGTGGTGAATTGGAAAGTATTGGAAAAAATCGCTAATCATACTTCATTGAAAATTGATTTTGGAGGGGGTATCAAACAAGAAATTACATTGAAATCTGTTTTAGATGCAGGCGCAAGCTATGCCACCATTGGTAGTTTAGCAGTAAAGAATAGAGCTCTTTTTGAGGAATGGATAGAAAGGTTTGGGGCCGAGGTTTTTATGTTAGGCGCAGATGTATATGAAGAAAAAATTGCGATAGGAGGTTGGATAGAAAAAACGAATATTGACTTGTATGAATTTATACAATCTTATATGAACAAAGGAATAGGTCAACTATTTTGTACCGATATTCAAAAAGATGGTAAACTAGAAGGGCCTTCTACAGAATTGTACAAAAAAATCATTCAACGATTTCCTACTTTGCAACTTATTGCAAGTGGTGGTGTGAGTAATTTAGAAGACTTAAGAAACTTGAGAGCGATTGGATGTGCTGCTGCTATTGTAGGGAAGGCAATTTATGAAAACAGAATTACTTTAAAAGAATTGGCAACATTTTAATACTATGTTAACGAAGAGAATTATACCTTGTTTAGATATCAAAGATGGTAGAACTGTAAAAGGGATCAACTTTGAACAAATTAGAGATGCTGGAGACCCAATAGAGTTAGGCGCTTTTTATGCTAGTCAAGGTGCTGATGAGTTAGTGTTTTTAGATATCACAGCAACAGTGGAAAAAAGAAAGACCCTGAGTGAATTAGTGAATAAAATTGCACATAAAATTAATATACCTTTTACAGTGGGTGGTGGTATTAAAACAGAAGAAGATGTGTATACCTTATTACAAAACGGGGCAGATAAAATATCTATTAATACCGCTGCCTTTAATAATCCTTCCATCATTCAATCCTTTGCCAAAAATTTCGGAAGTCAATGCGTGGTATTGGCAATTGATGCTAAATACGAAGAAGATAATCAATGGTATGTTTATTTAAATGGAGGCAGGGTTAAGACAGATACTTTAGTGATGGATTGGGCTAAACATGCAGTGGATTTAGGGGCTGGTGAAATTTTGTTAACTAGTATGAACCATGATGGAACCAAACAAGGATTTGCATTGGACATTACTGCACAATTGGCAGAAACATTGCCTGTACCAATTATTGCATCAGGTGGTGGTGGAAATGAGCAAGACTTTTATGATGTATTTACAAAGGGCAAAGCAGATGCTGCACTGGCTGCAAGTATTTTTCATTACAAAGAAGTGGCTATTCCAGATTTAAAACAGTATTTACACAATAAACAAATTCCAATAAGACTTTAATTTCAACGTACATTAAATTATTTTATATGAATATTCAATTTTCAAAATATGCAGATGGCTTGATTCCTGCAATTATACAAGACCAACAAACTGGTAAAGTCTTGATGTTGGGCTTTATGAATCAAGAAGCCATTGACGCAACCTTGTCTCAAAAGAAAGTCACTTTTTTTAGTCGAACAAAAAATAGGTTATGGACTAAGGGAGAAGAGAGTGGTCATTTCTTGGAATATATTAGCATGGCATTAGACTGTGACCAAGATACTATTTTGATTCAAGCAAAACCTTTAGGCCCTGTATGTCATAATGGGACAGATACATGTTGGGGAGAAACCAACTTGGCCTCTGGAATTGATTTTTTAAATTCTCTAGAAGAAGTTATCGCTCAAAGAAAGAATGCTTCTGCAGATAGTTCTTATGTGGCTTCTTTATTTCAAAAAGGAATCAATAAGATTGCACAGAAAGTAGGGGAAGAAGCAGTGGAAACTGTTATTGAAGCGAAAGATAATAATGATGAATTATTTATTGGGGAAGCAGCAGACCTACTATTCCATTACCTTATCTTATTGCAAGCCAAGGGTTTCAAATTGGCAGATATTACGAATGAATTGAAAAAAAGACATAAAGCATAATTGCTTATATTTGACTATTCAAAAAAATACAATGAAAAAGATACTTTTAGGTTTTTTCGCGATGGCAAGTTTTCAAAACATCATGGCGCAAGGTTTACATATTAATGCTAACCTTAAAAATATTCCAGACAATACTACTGCTAGTTTAATTGATGGTATGGCCAATAAAGTAGTGGATTCTGCAAAAGTGGTAGGTGGAGCTTTTCAGTTAAAAGCCGAAGTGGCTAATCCAGGCATTTATGTAATGAGTTTTAGTGGACTGCCTGCTAAGATTCCTATGTTTATTGGAAATGATCAATTAACCATCTCTGGAGATTTAAAAGATGCAAACAATATTGTCTATCAAGGCTCGGCTACACAAAGTTTGTACATTCAATATATGAAAGTGTTGACTCCTCAAATTGAAGGATTGTTTGGTGCTAAAAATATTGGGGCAACTGCAACAGGTAACACTAAAGATTCTGCACTAAAACAAGTGAGTATTAGAGAAACTGCCATAGCTAATTCTTTGACTGAATTAATTAAAGCGAATAGTCAATCACCCGTCTCTACATTGTTTTTATTACAAGTAACTAATTTTGTTCCTGCGGTAAAAGAGAATTTAGGTACTTATTATGATTTATTAAGTGGTGCAGCAAAAACTGGTCCATTTGCTGAGTATATTACTAAGACTATTTCTACTGCTGGTGTTGGAAATATTGGCACAGTACTTCCCGAATTCAAACAAAATGATGTGAATGGTAAGTCTGTAAGTTTATCATCATTCAGAGGTAAATATGTATTAGTGGATTTCTGGGCTAGCTGGTGTGGACCTTGTAGAGCAGAGAATCCTAATGTAGTGAAGACTTACAATGCATTTAAAAATAAGAACTTCACCGTATTAGGTGTTTCTTTGGATCAAGATAAAGCTAGATGGTTAGAAGCTATTAAGAAAGATGGTCTAACATGGACACATGTAAGTGATTTAAAATATTGGAACAATGCTGTTGCTGTACAATTCGGCATTCAAAGCATTCCTGCTAATTTCCTATTAGATCCTAATGGCGTGGTGATTGGGAAGGATTTAAGAGGAGAAGATCTAAGTAGAATCTTGACAGAGAAGATGAAATAATTGAAATGGAATAGTTATAAAATACTTTACATAATATTTCAAAATAAAAAGCCCTGATTATTTCAGGGCTTTTTTATAGTCAGTTTCGTCAAATCCAAGTGCAAGAATTTTACCATTTTCTTCGATCAATGGTCTTTTGATAATGGATGTTTTTTCCATCATTAAAGCTATCGCAGCTTTTTGTGTGCTGATACTTGCTTGAATATCAGGAGTCAATTGTCTCCAAGTAGCCCCTTTTTTATTGACCAATGTTTCCCAGCCCACTTGTTTACACCAATTGGTCAATACGGTTGCAGTGATTCCTTTTTTCTTATAGTCATGAAATTCGTAAGCTATTTTATTTTTTTGTAGCCAATCCAATGCTTTCTTTACTGTATTACAATTGGGAATTGCGTATACTGTTTTCATTGTTCTTATTTTAAATATTTCTTACCCAACCAACTCTCGCTAATGGGCTGCATCCAGCTAGATTCCATAGCTGCTTTGTTACTTACTAAATTATTAAAGTATAAAGTGCTAGGAGAGAGTAATCCATTTTCTAAAGCATATCCAACTTGTGCAAGTGGTATAGTTTGAACCTTATCTTTTACCCAAAATGCCAATAGTTCTCTATTGAACATTTGTACTCCAGTCATTTTTTCAATTTCTTTAATCACTCTTACCGAGCTATCCGTACTACATCCACCTACTGTGGTGACACTTTCATCAGCCATCATGATGATAAATTGACCATATAATGCTGTAGCAAAACCTTTCACATTTGAACCATGACTTTTCCAATTGTCCACAAAAGATTCCAATAAGGGTTCAATCTCAAAAAGCTCTCCCATGGTGAAAGTTCTATTGGACTGATAAATCCATAATTTGGATTGAGGGTGAAAATCTTCTGGTAATATAGTAGCTAAGTCAACAATCATCTTTTCTTATTTTATAGCTTGAGCAACAATCTCTGCAATATCTAGTACATCCATTTTTACTTCCTCGTTTCTGTTTTTGATACCATCTGTCATCATGGTATTACAAAAAGGGCAAGCACTTGCAACCATTGAAGCTTTTGTTTCAATGGCTTCGTCTGCTCTTTCAGTATTGATTCTTTTGTCTCCTTTTTCTTCTTCTTTAAACATTTGTGCACCGCCAGCGCCACAACAAAGTCCTTTGGATTTACAACGTTTCATTTCACGAAGCTCCATGTCTAAACTTTCTAACACTTTTCTAGGTGCCTCGTAAATATCATTAGCTCTGCCTAAATAACAACTATCATGGTAGGCAATGGATTTCCCCTTCCATTCATTGCTATCTGTAAATTGAATTTTTCCTTGCTCGATTAATTCTTGTAAGAAAGTGGTATGATGAATTACATCATAATTACCTCCTAATGCAGGGTATTCATTTTTTAAGGTATTAAAACAATGAGGGCAGGTAGTGACAATTTTCTTTATTTCATATCCATTTAATACTTGAATATTTTGATAAGCCATCATCTGAAACATAAATTCATTTCCAGCTCTTCTTGCTGGATCTCCAGTACATGCTTCCTCTTTTCCTAAAATGGCATATTCAACACCTGCCTTCTCTAGAATAGTGGCAAAAGCCTTGGTTATTTTTTGTGCTCTTTGATCAAAGCTGCCTGCACATCCAACCCAAAATAGCACTTCAGGTTTTTTCCCTGCAGCTAAAAATTCTGCCATTGTTGCTACTTTCATACAATCTATTTAAGCTTGATTGGTCCATGCATCTCTATCGTCTGGTGAGAATTTCCATGGAGCAAAATTGTTTTCAATATTACTAAACATGCCATTCCATTCTGCTGGGGCATTACTTTCTTCCATCACTAAAGACCTTCTTAATTCTACAATAATATCCAGAGGAGAAATGCTTACTGGACACTCTTCCACACAAGCATTACATGTGGTACATGCTCTTAATTCTTCCACACTAATATAATCATGTAATAATGATTTTCCGTCTTCTTTCCATTCCCCGTTTTGTTGAATTTGTTTACCAACAGATTCTAATCTATCGCGGGTCTTCATCATGATTGCTCGAGGGCTTAATAATTTACCCGTCATATTAGCGGGACAAGCAGCAGAACATCTTCCACATTCAGTACAACTGTATGCGTCCATCAAATTCTTCCAACTTAGATCCATTACATCTTTTGCACCAAATTTATCTGGTGCAGCAGCGTCTGTAGGGGCCAACTCTGGTTGCATGGCATACAATACTTCTTTTTGCACAGATTCCATATTATGCATTTTACCTTTTGGTTCTAATGCTGCATAATAAGCATTTGGGAAGGCCAATATAATATGCAAGTGTTTTGAATAAGGTAGGTAATTCATGAATGCATAAATACCCATGATATGTAACCACCATGCACAGTGTTCAATAGTCGATAATTGAGATTCACTTAAACCATTTAAAAGGGGTTTAATATGAGAAGATAAAATATAGTGTGCTTCTGGATCTGCTGCATTCATTGTTAGAAACAAACTCATTAATACAACTTCAATAATTAAAATAATATTTGCATCAGATCTTGGCCATCCATTTAAATCTTTACTGATCAATCTTTTGATGGTCAATACATTTCTTCTTATTAAGAAAACAATAACAGCAAATAATACTAACCCTGCAAGAATTTCAAAACTATTTATTAAAAGAGGGTAGCATGTGCCTAAATAGGGTTCAAAAATTCTATGAGATCCCGTTAAGCCATCTACAATAATTTCTAATAATTCAATATTGATAATAATAAATCCTACATAAACAAATAAATGTAAAATAGCCACTAATGGATTACTGAACATTTTTTTCTGACCAAAAGCCAATAGTGCAACATTCTTCCATCTTGCTGCTTTGTTGCCAGCAAGATCGGCAGGTTTACCCAGTAAAATGTTTTTTCTAATAGCTAGTAAATTCTTTCCAAATAAAAAGAAAGCTCCCAATGTTAAAAGACCAAAAACGATCTCAGCAATCCATGCCATAAGCTGTTTTTTATAGTATTGTACAACAATTACAAATTTAACCCATTTTAGCAAGCAATAAAGCCAAAATACCCTCAAATAATACACAAGTTTAATAGGAATTATTTAATTTGCCGTCATAACAAGTAATTGTCTACAAATTATAGAATATGAGTCCAGAAACTACACAAAAAATTGCCACTTGGTTAAACGGTAATTATGACGAGGCAACAAAAAATACTATTCAATCATTACAAGCTTCTAATCCTTCAGAATTAGAAGAGTCTTTTTATAAAAACTTGGAGTTTGGTACAGGAGGGTTAAGAGGTATTATGGGCGTGGGCACGAATCGAATCAATAAGTATACAATTGGTATGGCCACTCAAGGTTTTGCTAATTATTTAACAAAGACCTATCCTGGCGAAACAGTAAGTGTGGCAATAGGACATGATAGTAGAAATAATTCAAGATTTTTCGCTGAAACCACTGCTCAAGTATTTGCAGCCAACGGAATCAAAGCACATATTTTTGAAACATTAAGACCTACTCCTGAGTTAAGTTTTGCGATTAGACATTTAGGATGCAAAGCAGGGGTGGTTTGTACTGCATCTCATAATCCTAAAGAATACAATGGATATAAAGCTTATTGGAATGATGGTGGTCAATTAGTTCCTCCACATGACAAAAATGTGATCAAAGAAGTAGAAGCCATTCAATCTGTGGATGAAGTAAAATGGACAGGGGGTGAAGCAAATATACATATGATGGGCACTTCAATGGATGATGCCTATATAAAGATGGTAAAATCTTTAAGTGTGTATCCAGAAGTGATTGCAGCACAAAAAGATTTGAAAATTGTTTATACTCCTATTCATGGTACTGGTATTACATTAGTACCAAGAGTCTTAAGTGAATTCGGGTTTACCAATGTTACAGTGGTAGAAGAACAATCTACACCAGATGGTAATTTCCCTACAGTGGGTTATCCTAATCCTGAAGAAAGTGAAACCATGGCCATTGGATTAGCAAAAGCAAAAGCATTGGATGCGGATATTTTATTAGGAACAGACCCTGATGCAGATAGAGTGGGTATAGGTGTGAAGAATCATAAAGGTGAGTGGGTATTAATGAATGGTAATCAGACAGCTGTATTGGCTTTTGCATATATGATGGAAGCTAGAAAAGCCAAAGGCATTGCAAAGCCAAATGATATGGTGATTTCGACTATTGTAACTTCTGAAATGATCAATCAGGTAGCCAAACAAAATCAAGTGAATTGCTATAATGTCTTAACTGGTTTTAAATGGATTGCTGAATTGATTAAAGAAAAAGAAGGAAAAGAAAATTATATTATTGGTGGTGAAGAAAGTTTTGGTTTAATGATTGGAGACCAAATTAGAGACAAGGATGCTGTAAGTGCTGTTGCTTTATTATGTGAAATGGCGGCTTATGAGAAAAGCAAAGGAAGAACTTTGTTCGATAAAATGATTGACTTGTATGTGCAATATGGTTTTTATTATGAAAACCTTATTAGTATCACCAAGAAGGGAATGAATGGTCAGCAAGAAATTGCTGCAATGATGGAAGGATACAGAAAAAATCCGCCAGCTGAGATCAATGGATCTAAAGTGGCGCATTTATTAGATTATGAATTACAAAAAGGCACTAATTTAATTACAGGAGAGACTTGGACCATTCAATTGCCAAAAAGCAATGTGTTGCAATTTATTACAGAAGATGGAAGTAAAATCTCTGCTAGACCAAGTGGTACAGAACCAAAGATTAAATTTTATTTTAGTGTAAATACTACTCTAGAAAATAAAGCTGCTTTTGATAATACATTCAGTCAATTGGAAGGGAAGATTCAAGGCATCATTAAAAGCATGCAATTAAATTAACCGCATGCGTGAATTAAAAGATGAATATATCCATAAGGGATTAAGAAAGCAATTAGTAGACCTTTTAAGAACCAAAGGAATTACAGATGAGACTGTACTAAATGCCATAGGTTCTATTCCAAGACACTTTTTTTTAGATTCTGCTTTTGATAGAATTGCATATGAAGACAGAGCTTTCCCAATTGCTGCGGATCAAACTATTTCTCAGCCCTATACTGTAGCTTATCAAACTCAATTGCTACAACTAAAAAAAGGGGAGAAGGTATTAGAAATTGGTACCGGTAGCATGTATCAAACATCTGTTTTGGCTGCAATGGGAGTTAAAGTATATACTATCGAAAGGCAAAAACAATTATACGATTTAACCAAGAGATTTCCTTTTAAGACGGAATATCCCAATATACATTTTCATTTTGGAGACGGCTTTGAAGGTATTCCTGAAGAAGCCCCTTTTCATAAAATATTAATTACCGCAGCTGCTCCAAAAATTCCAGAAAAATTGTGGGAGCAATTAAAAGTGGGCGGGAAAATGGTGATTCCAGTGGACGAATCGGACTCTACTCAAAGAATGCTTAGATTGACAAAGAAAAAGGATGGAAAAGAAAAAAGAGAATCCTTTGATGAATTCTCTTTTGTTCCGATGTTGGAAGGAAAGTCTCAGCAATAATTTACTGAGGGATTTGGTCCATGCCTCCTCCACCTTCTTCCACTTTATTATTTTTTCTTCTTAACAAGTTCATATCGAATTTACCAAAACGATAAGAGAAGTTTACTCTAAATAATTGTTGGTCTCTTACTCTTGTTTGATTTTGAATAAAGTAAACACTTTCTGAATAAGTCTTGTTTACTCTTGTTTTAAATACATCATTTACACTGAAAGATAAACTTGCAGTATTGCCTCCTTTAATTGCCCATTCTTTTCTAATGGCCATATCAAAATCGTAGACTGGCAAATTATAACCTTGTGCAGTTGACTGAGGTCCACCAAAACCTCCACCTGGTCCGCCAAATCCACCCCCTCTGCTTGCACTACCCCCAGGAGGTAAGATAGTTTTAGCTTGGTATTGTCCACTAAATTGGAAAGACAGGGTTTTAGTTAATTTGAAAGTATTATTCATTTTACTAAACCAGCTTGTTAAATCATTGTTTACATTTTGTCCAGGAATGGTTGCTTCGATAGCTGATTTAAATAAGTTAAAACTCAAGTTTAAATCCCACCATTTTGTTATAGAGGTTTTATTACTTAACTCTAATCCATATACTTTTGCAGTATTCGCATTAATAAATGAACTAAAATAAGCACTATCACCATTGGTACTAGCACGATTAATGTCTTTATATACATAATTCGTGATTAAGTCAGTACTATATTTATAATAAATGGTTGCTAAAAAGTTAGATCCTTTTTTATAAGCATTATTATATGCTATTTCAAACGAATGGGTGAATTGTGGCTTTAAAGCTGGGTTACCGATTTGAATGTTTTGAGGATCACTATAGTCAGGGAATGGCAATAATTGGAAGAAATTAGGAGGACTGATTCTTTTTGAATAGTTCAATTGAAAATCTTCCTTGTCATTTTTCTTATAATTAATAAATGCACTTGGGAATAAGCTAATAGGGTAGCTGTTCTTAAATCTTAGAGAATCATTCCCCCTTGAATTCAATAGAGCTCCATTGTATTCTCTACTCTCGGCGCGTAAGCCTAATTGGTAGCTAAATTTGTCTTTTTTGAAACTTAAATTGCTGTATGCAGCATAAACTATTTCGTCATAGTTATATGGGTTGCTTATATTAGACAATAAAATATTATTTCTAAATTGGTCTCTTTTATTGTACTCGCTTCTGTAATTGTATCTTATACCACTTTCAAATTTCATTTCATTTTTAAACTCTCTCACATAATCCAAATTGTAAGTATAATTTTTATTATTACCTACACCTACACTTCTTTGGTTCAGTATGGAAGAATTAATGGTTGACCAGTTGCTTGATTCAGATTCATTATAGTTAAAGTCTGTACTTATTTCGTGCCCTTTCTCTGCAAATAAGTGTTTATAACTTAATTGACCTCCTTTGTTTAAAAATTCGAAATGAGAATTGTTATCTAAGCTATAGTTTCTTGTATTACTTGAAATTGTAGAGTCAATGATTTGATTGCCGGTATTATTAAATGCACCCTTTACAATATTTCCATATAAAGAAAATGTATTTCTATTGTCAGGTAAATAATCTAATCCAGTTCTGAAAAAATTAAAACTACCATTACTAGTACTATTATTAATCGTTTTGATGCTTGTAGGATTAAGGGATCCAAGTATCTCTCTGATATTTTCTGAAGTTCCAATTGATTTTCGTTCATTGATATTGGCGTTGGCAGAGAAATTGATCTTATTATTTCTTAAATTAATGTCACCACCTCCATTAAACTTACCTCTCATATCAATACCAGTTCTAATTCCTCCATTGTAACCATTCTTTCTATTTTTCTTTAGAACAATATTTAATATACCTGCATTTCCGCCCGTTGCGTCATATTTAGATGAAGGGTTAGTGATAATTTCTACTCTATCAATGATATCAGCAGGAATTTGATCCATTGTTAAAGTAGTAGGTCTGTTATCAATTAATAAAGTTGGTGCAGCATTTCTTAAAGTAACATTTCCATCTATATCCACATTTAAGTTGGGTATATTTTTCATTACTTCAACTGCTGTTTGGCCAGTGCTGGTTAAATTCTTATCTACATTGAATATTTTTCTATCAATACCCATTTCAAATTGAGGCTTAGCTGTAGAAGTTACCGTCACACTTGCTAATTCATTTGGGTTTTCCTCTAATTTAATATTCCCCAAATCTTTATCAACCATTGCTAACATATCCTGCATATTTCCTCCTGCATTCATCTTAATGTTAAAGCTTACAGCTTTCTCTAATTTTTTATATCCAATTCCAGTAAAAACTAATTTAAAATTAGCGCCCATTATTGGTAGATTATCGAAACTAAAATCACCATTGCTAGCACTAATCATAGTACCTACAACTACTTCTGTAGTTTTCTTAGTTGCAGGGTCATATTTGTTATTCTTTAATTGAATGGTAATGCCATCAATGCCTTTTTTATTAGCATCCACAACTTTACCATAAAAATGGCCCATATTCATGTTTCCTCCACCTGTTCTAGCCCCAGCACCTGGAAATTGAGCGAAACTGCTTGTTTGAAAGATCAAAAAACAACCTAAAATCAATAATAAATTTTTCATAATATATTTTAATAACAATTAGACTAGTATAATGTTTGCTAGTTTAATCAATTTGCAAATATCCCTCTTCTAAATGAACAGAGGAAGCAGTAAAGTATAAACGGCAATTATAGCTTTATTAACTGCATTAAAGCGTGTCTAAAAAATGCAATAAATCCCATAACTGATTGCCCCCCATAATAAACCCATTAAAACTGCAATGATTCTTAGGGGAGCCGTTGCTTCTAAAAGCTTTTCCTGTAAAAAAGACATATAAACATGATCCAAGTTTTTCATCCATTCTTTTTGGATATTGGAACCAAATGAATGGATTAATTCTGGAAACATGGTTCTTAATTCTTCCAAGAATACCTCTTTTAGTTGTTGAATGGTTTTGTCGCCAATAAACATTGAAATCATTGGAAGTTTTTCTGCTAACCTATTTCTAAAAAAATGGTCTAATTTTTCTTCGATGACTGGCATCAACTGTTCTAATTGATGAGGTAATTGTTCTTTTGGCAATATCGTTCCCCAGTCTAATTTGTTAAAATAGTTTAGTATTGGAGCTTGCCAATGAATTCCTATAAAATGAATGGATTTTTTAGGATAAAAAAGGATTGCAACCATTCCCCAGCTGATGAACCATGCAAAGGCAGCAAATAGGATTAAGAAAAAAACAAAAAGCGCCATAATCTTGATTTAAATAAAAGACCCATCCCGAATAACGGGACAGGTCTTTTTGGGGAGAGTAATGGGTCTCGAACCCACGACCTACAGTGCCACAAACTGTCGCTCTAACCTACTGAGCTATACCCTCCATTTTGGGTCGCAAAAATACATTAATTCAGTAATCTATAAAATTAGTTGGGCATGTTTTTATAAAATTATGATAAAAAGGTACAGATTATTCAAGATTAGCAGCTTTCAAAGCCATTTTACGCTATTTTTGAATTTCTTCATGCGAGCAATTATGACATATGTAAAACAAAATAAGTGGACTTTTTTAGCCACTATCTTAGTCTTTGGGGGTTTATTTTTCGCTTTTAATATTGTATCGGAACAACAAGAGCCAAGTTCTGTAAGACACAGAAAATTAGTTTCCACCATTGGGCAATTATTAGAAACTGAACATTATAGTCCTAGAAAAATTGATGATGCTTTTTCTAAAGAAGTGTTTGATGGTTATTTCAAGGCATTAGATCCTGAAAAATCTTTCTTTCTGCAATCTGATATCGATAGCTTAAAAATATATGAAAGAAGAATTGATGATGAGATTCATGGAAGTCCATTAAGTTTTACAGATGCGGTGGATTTAGTATATGATAGAAGGATTAAAGAAGCAAAAGCATTGTTTAATAAATTGATAGATCAACCATTTGATTTTAATACCAATGATTCTGTTTATTTAGATGCTGATGCAATTCCTTTTTCAAAAAATGCGTTTGAGCGTGACGAAAGATGGAGAAAATTATTGGCTTATAGAGTATTAGATAGATACGTTTCTGCTATCGAAGAAAGAGAAAAGAATAAAGGCAAAGAAAAATATATAGTGAAGTCAGATTCTTTAATCGAAGTGGAGTCTAGAAATGCCATTAAAAAAATTCAAATTAGAAAATTTGAAGCATTAGAAAGAACCTTTGGTAAGGAAAAGAGATTTGAAACTTTTTTAAATACCATTACCGGTTTGATGGATCCTC
The DNA here is from genome assembly GCA_023256555.1 of Sediminibacterium sp. Lineage (GTDB taxonomy): Bacteria > Bacteroidota > Bacteroidia > Chitinophagales > Chitinophagaceae > Sediminibacterium. The sequence continues at coordinate 16,409 of JALRFB010000001.1, forward strand.
ATACAGATTATTTTGCTCCTGTAGAAAAAAGATCTTTTACTGAGCAGATGAGTGGAGTATTTTATGGTATTGGTGCTTTATTAGGTCAGGATGATAATGGAGTTAAATTGGTAAATATTACTCCTGGTGGTCCAGCATGGAAGTCTGGTCAATTGGTAGCCAATGATGTGATTATTAAAATTGCTCAAGGTGCTGAAGAACCAGTAGATATTGAAGGATATGAAACCACAGAAGCAGTTAAGTTAATCAGAGGAACCGAGGGAACTGAAGTTAGATTAACCGTTAGAAAACCAGATGGCACGATCAAAGTGGTGGCTTTAAGAAGAGAGAAAGTAGTTTTGGATGAAGGATATGCAAGAAGTGCAGTGATTACTAAAGGAAATGAAAAATATGGCTATATCTACTTGCCAGATTTTTATGCAGATTTTGAAAGAGAGGATGGTCATAGATGTTCTGAAGACGTTGCAAAAGAAATTGTAAAATTAAAAGCAGAAAATGTAAAAGGGATCACGATTGATATTCGATACAATGGTGGTGGTTCTTTATATGAAGTGGTTCAAATGGTAGGTTTGTTTATTGACAAAGGTCCAGTTGTTCAAATAAGAGACAAGGGTGGTAGATCTCAGGTTTTATATGACGAGACACCTGGAACATTATACGATGGTCCTTTGGTAGTAATGGTGAATGAATTTAGCGCATCTGCAAGTGAAATTTTTGCAGCAGCTATTCAGGATTATAAAAGAGGAATTATTGTAGGCAGTAGTTCTTCTTATGGAAAAGGAACTGTTCAAAGAAATGTATCTTTTGGAAAGCCTCTAGATTCATTGGGCATTCAAACAGAATATGGTGCAGTAAAATTGACCATTCAAAAATTCTATAGAATTAACGGAAGTTCTACTCAAAGAAGAGGTGTTGCTCCAGATATAGTTTTACCTGACGAGTATGAGTTTTTTAAATATAGAGAAAAAGACAATCCAAGTGCTTTAGCTTGGGATGAGATGGAGAAAGCAAAGTATCAAGTTTGGACAAAGAGCCCAAATATTTATAATATAGCAAGTGCTGAAAATAAAAAATTAAATACAGATACTGCTGTTTCTAAGTTCAAGAAAAATGCTCAATGGATTGCAGGTCAAGTGGATCGCCCTTCCTATTTGAATATAGAAAAATTCAAAGCATTCAAAAAACAAATTCAAGACATCGTTCAACAAAATGAAAATATTTTAAAGCTTAAAGAACCAATGCAGGTTTCCCCCCTTAAAGCTGATTACGATAAGTTTTATAACAACCCCGACAAACCTAAGCAAGAAAGATATCAGGCTTGGTTGAAGCAGGTTGCTAAAGACATACAGTTATCACAGTCAAATACTTTATTAGGTAAATTGACAATTGGTAGCGTTGTGGTAAAGAAGGGATAAGTTTAAAATAACAACAATGGCAGAAGTAGTTAGTGAAAAAGTTTGGCATGTCATCTATACCAAATCTAAGTGGGAGAAAAAAGTAGATAGTCTTTTATTACAAAGAGGATTTGAAAGTTGGTGTCCAGTGCAAAAAAAAGAAAGACAGTGGTCAGATAGAAAAAAAATTATTGAGGAGCCACTTTTTAGATCTTATGTTTTTGTAAAAGCGGCTAAAGAAGATCGCAACCAAATTTTATCAGTCAATGGTGTGGTGAATTTTTTATATTTTGAAAAAAAACCTGCCATCATTAGAGATAAAGAAATTCAAACCATCAAGAAATATTTAGGAGAATCCTATCAATCCATTCAAGTGGTAGATATGACGAATATCCCTGCACAAACCAAGGTATCTATCAATAAAGGTTTATTTATGGGTCAAAAAGGGGAAGTGATCAAGTCTGGCAAAAGAAACGTTTTTGTTCGACTTGATAGTATCAATATGATGATGATTGTGGAGTTTAAAGTAGAAGAAATAACTGTTGACTAAGCAATTTTCCAATCAATAATTTGATTGCTCCATTCTGCTCTATACGGCGTTGTTATTCTGATATAATTATCTGTATAACCTTCAAGCATAGGCAGGTCACTAGGATCTTTTTGCTTAATAGATTCAAACAAAACTTTTCTAGTTGATCCAATATGCTTCGCTTTGAAGTATTGTTCTTTTTGATATGACAAATTGCGAAATATTTTATTTCTTTCTTGTCTTACAGCTATGGGAACTATAGGTTTGATATCAAGTGCTTTAGTGGCTGCTCTTTCAGAATAAGTAAATACATGTAAATAGGATATCTCTAATGCATGAATAAAATCCATGCTCTCTTTGAAGTAAGTTTCTGTTTCACCAGGAGACCCTACAATTACATCCACGCCAATACTGGCATGTGGAATCAATTGATTAATGAGCGCAATCTTATCATTATATAATTGACTATTGTATCTTCTTTGCATTAATTTCAATACAGCATCAGATCCGCTTTGCAATGGAATATGAAAATGTGGCATGAATCTTTTGCTATCTGCCACCCATGCAATCATTTCATCCGTTAATAAGTTGGGTTCAATAGAAGAGATACGGTATCTAGGAATATTGGTCTCAGTGTCCAAAGCTTTAATTAAATCAAAAAAGTTCTCCTCTCTTTTTTTACCTCCATCAAAACCTTTTCCAAAGTCGCCCAAATTAATTCCAGTGAGCACAATTTCTTGAACCCCATTAGCGGATAATCCCTGTGCTTGTTTCACCACATTCTCAATACTATCACTTCTGCTTTTACCTCTTGCCATTGGAATGGTACAAAAAGAACAACTATAATCACATCCATCTTGCACTTTCAAGAAGGTCCTAGTTCTGTCATTTACTGAAAATGAACTATTGAATCCAGAAACAGTTTCTATATCACAACTACAAATTTTTGTAGCATCTCCTTTAGAAAGTGTAGCAATATGTTCTACTAAGTTGAATTTCTCCGCAGCTCCCAATACCAAATCAACACCTGGGATCTCCGCAATTTCTTTGGGCTTTAATTGAGCATAGCATCCTGTAATCACTACAAAACTTTCAGGAGCCAATTTCTGAATTCTTCTTACCAATTGCCTGCATTCTTTGTCTGCATTTTCTGTAACAGAACAGGTATTGATCACATATACGTCTGCCTGCTCCGTAAATGCCTTTTTCTCAAAGCCTTCTTGCTCCAATTGTCTAGATAGGGTAGAAGTCTCCGAAAAATTAAGCTTACAGCCTAGTGTGTGAAAAGCGACAGAACGTTTATTTTCCATGGGCTGCAAAGATAAAAAACATAGGGTGAAACCGGAAATCTTAAAATATTCATAAAGCGGCTATTAATTTCCCATTTTGGCTCATTTGGGTTAAGTTTGCAACTACTAAAATGGATAAGAATGGACTTTAAAAAAGTAAACAATTGGACAGGCTGGTTGGTAACCTTAATTGCTTGTACTGTGTACATTATGACCGCAGAAGCAACGGGTAGTTTCTGGGACTGCGGAGAGTTTATCAGCAGTGCTTATAAATTACAAATTCCTCACCCACCTGGAGCTCCTATGTTTGTTTTGATGGGGCGTATTTTTATTATTCTTTTTGGAGATAATCCTTTGACGGCAGCAAGGGCAGTAAACATCATGAGTGCATTAGCAAGTGGTTTTACTATTTTATTCCTTTTTTGGACCATCACACATTTTGCAAAAAGAATGGTGGAAAAAGCAAGTGGAGCTGAGTTGACTCAAAACCAAATCATATTGGTAATGGGTGCAGGTATTGTCGGTGCATTGGCTTATACTTTTAGTGATTCATTTTGGTATTCTGCTGTAGAAGGCGAAGTGTATGCATTGAGTTCTTTCTTTACTGCATTGGTTTTCTGGGCTATTTTAAAATGGGAACATAAAGCAGATCAAGCAGGTTCAGAGAAATGGATCATTTTTATATTTTATATGATGGGTGTTTCCATCGGAGTACACTTATTGAATATCTTAACTATTCCTGCTATTGTAATGGTATACTATTTTAGAAATTACAAGGCAAGCTGGAAAGGTGGTTTAGTAGCATTTTTTATTGGAGTAATCATAACAGGTTTTATTCAAGTTTTCTTAATACAATATACCATCAAATGGGCAGCAGCTTTTGATGTAACTTTTGTAAATAGTTTTGGCTTACCATTCTTTAGTGGTTTTATCACTTTCTTTGTTTTGGTTGCCGTGCTAATTGCATTGGGTATTCGATATGCGAATAAGAAAGGTTTTTACTTTATGAAATTGGGTATTTGGTCCTTAGTGTTCTTCTTTTTAGGGTACACTAGTTATATCACTACGATGATAAGATCAAATGCAGACACTTCTGTAGATATGTACAATGTAGACAATCCCGTAACGCTCATGGGTTATTTAGGCAGAGAGCAATATGGAGATTGGCCAATTTTATATGGTCCAGATTATGTAGATAAGGTAGACAATATTGAAGGTAGTGATCAATATGTAAAAGCAAAAGATACCTACGAGTTGGCAGGTAAAAACTATAAGCGCGATTGGGCATCTGCACCATCTGCACATTTATTTCCTAGAATGTGGGATTCAGAAAATGATCGTGGACAAATGGATAGTTATAAAGCATTTGCCGGAGTAGTGGATGGGGAAGCTCCTACATTAAGAGATAATATTAAGTACTTTACCAATTATCAATTTGGATTTATGTACTTACGTTATTTCTTATGGAATTTCTTTGGTAAACAAAACGATTTACAAGGTTTTGGTAATGTAAGAGATGGAAATTTTAGAACTGGAATTTCTTTTGTAGACAATGCCATTTTTGGAGACCAGTCTAAGCTTCCAGATTCAATAAGTCACAATAATAAAGCGCAAAATAATTTATACATGTTGCCTTTTATTTTAGGAGTAATGGGCTTTATCTTCCAATACCAACATGCTAAGAAAGATTTTGTAGTAACAGGTTTATTATTCTTCTTTACAGGTATTGCGATTGTATTGTATTTAAATCAGGTAAGCTTACAACCTCGTGAACGTGACTATGCTTATGTAGGTTCTTTCTATGCATTTGCAATATGGATTGGACTGGGAGTTTTACAAGTGGCAGAATGGCTAAGAAAAGCAGTGGCACCAAAGATGGCTGCTATTGCGGCAACCCTAATTTGTTTATTGGCTGTACCTGCTTTAATGGCTCAACAAGAATGGGATGACCATGATAGAGGTCAAAAAACCTTACCAAGAGATTTGGCTAGAAACTATTTAGAGAGTTGTCCCCCGAACGCTATTTTATTTTCTTTCGGCGATAACGATACTTATCCATTATGGTATGCACAAGAAGTGGAAGGTATCAGACCAGATGTGAGAGTTGTGGTAAATAGTTTATTAGGATCTGATTGGTACATGAAAGAATTGAGATACAAGGTAAATCAAAGTGATAAGTTTGATTTGATCTTTACAGAAGATCAAGTTGCAGGAAACAAATTAAATGCAGCTTATTATTATCCAGTTCCAGGATTCACAGAGAATCAATATTATAATTTGGATTCAGTATTAAGATATGTAGTTGCTGATCCTGCTGGTAAATATCAAATGGCAACTCAGGATGGAAGTTCCGTAAATATTTTCCCTACACATAAGTTTTATGTTCCTGTAAACAAAGCAAACGCATTGGCATCTGGAATCGCAAAGCCAACTGATTCTATTGTGAATGAATTGAAAATTGATTTCAATCCAAATAGACAATATTTGGTGAAAAATGAGATGGCTATTTTCGCCATTATTGCAACAAGCCAATTCAAGCGTCCAATTTGCTTTACATCTCAACAAGACTTGAAAGATCTTGGATTAGATAAGTATGCTCGTCAAACAGGTATGGCTTATCAATTAGTGCCGGTGCTTAATTCTCCAATTGATACAGAAACTGCCTTTAAGAATATCATGAGTAAATTTACTTTTGGTAATGCACAAAACGCTAATGTGTATTTTGACGAAGAGAATAGACGTCATTTAAATTCAATTAGGTATTCTATCGCTGAAATTGCATTGGCTTTAGCGGTAGAGGGGAAGAAAGATAGTGCTAGACAATTATTACATAAGATAGATGCTGTCACCAATGAAAAGAATTTCCCATATGGTATGACATCTAATAGAGGGAATCAGCATAATTATTTTAGTTATGTATTCTTACAAGCTTGTTATGCAGCAGACGATAAGACTTTGGCTAAAAAAGTAAGTACTTCTGTAATGAAAGACTTAAAACAGCAATTAACTTATTATAGATCTTTGGGAGAAGCAATGAGTGAAGATCAATTTATGCAAAATGCAGACGCTGCCTACCAAGGAAAGCCAACAGCATTATCTAATAAACAAATGTCTTTTGTTCAAGATATTTTAACTTGTTATCAATTAGAAGCAGCTATTGCTAAATTAGAAACAGATATTACAACAAAGTAGATAATACCTCTACTACCTGATCAATTTCTTGACGGGTGTTGTTTTTAGAGAAGGAGAATCGTACTGTAGCGATTTCTCCTTCTTTTTTTAGTGCCTGTATTACATGTGAACCCTGTTGTGCACCACTAGAACAGGCGCTTCCGCCACTAGCACAAATATGATGTATGTCTAAATTGAAAAGCAACATTTCTGACTTTTCTGTCTTAGGAAAATTGGTACTTAAAAGAGTATACAAACTTCTTCCAAAGGGATCGCCATTAAAGCTTACTCCTGGAATTTTATCGACCAATTGATCATGCATATATTGTTTCAAAGATTGTATATAAGCGCTTTCTTTATCATAAGATTCAGTGGCTAATTCAAGTGCTTTTGCGAATCCTACAATACCATATAAATTTTCTGTACCTGCGCGCATATTTCTTTCC
>JALRFB010000200.1 GCA_023256555.1 Sediminibacterium sp.
AAACATCCAGCAATTCCACCCCACACAATATTCTGAGAAGTGCGACGTTTAAGTCCAACGGTGTATCCAAATACATAAAAGGCGATTGCGCTAACAGTGAGTGCTGTTGCTAGAGGATTTGTGAAGAACCAGAAGATTGCCAGGGAAACAATAGTGATGATAGTTGCAAATCCAAGGGCTTGATTCTCGGTTATTTGATTGTTAACTATGGGTCGCTTTGATGTTAGGATTCACAACAGTCGAATTTTTATTTGCAGCTGGTGGAGGAACTGTTTGTAGAGGTGCAGTATCTGTAGCAGGTGATGTTGGCACTACTTTGTCAGTAGTAGTTTTACCAGCAGCTCCTTTTTTCTTAGGTAAATTAAATTGAGCATACCCACTATTTTGAATCAATAATGTGGTGGCTGCTACTAATACTACTAAAAAAATCTTTTTCATAACTAATACTATTTGAATCCCTATCAACTCTATTGAAGAATGAAAGTGATTGTTTGATCTAATTTTCTGGTTCCACCACCTGGTTCACTTACTTTAATTTCACCAATGGTTACAGTTGTTCCTGGTTGACATCTTTTGATTAATGCAGATGCACCGCCTGAGAATCTCGCACCAGTTACTTCTTCAAAGTCTGGTTCATCGAAACCCTTTCCAGTACATATCACATAAAAGGATACTACATTGAATTTAATACCTTCATACACGAAGTCTCTTAAATCGGCAATCACCCCTTGTTGAGCTCTAAATACACTTGCAGCCATATTGCCTCCTGCACTACCACCCACAATCGCAATAGGATCTGGCACTCTTTTAACAGGTATAGTTACTTTACTTACTGACTTACCATCATTCACATTAAGAGTAACTGCTCCTAATTGAGTACAGTTCACCATATATTGACCCGGACCAGTTTTTCTTACAGTAGCAGCACCACTTTCCACAGTCACATTCACTTTTTCGGCACCACCACCACCTGTAACACTTAATGGATTATCTAAGCCCTTATAAAAAACTCTTGTCTTATCTGTAGATACTACTAAACCTGTAGGAGTTCCAACGGTATACTTTACTTCTTTCTCCACTACAGCTGTTTCACCATTTGGTTTTAAGAAAGATATTCTTACACGCTTACTATTTAATCCAGGAGCACCTGCTACAGTTTTATAAATAGCAGTTCCATCTGGACCCAAAGGCAATACAGCTCCATCAATACTAATAGTAGGTTTTGCAGCACTACTAAAAGCCCCTACACCCGCAGTAATTTCTAATGCTTCTCCAGACATTAAATACTGTGAACTTGAAGAAGCAAATGCATTGAATTGATCATACACTAATTCAACTTCACCAATTTCTTTATGACAGTATTCCATTACCTGAGACTCACAATTTCTGATATCATTTTGAAACTTTGTCAAAATAGTCACAGCAGCAATTGGAGGAGTCATATTGAAATAGGCATAAGCCCAATCATTTTTACCAGCTATACTAGATGTTTTTGGTATAGATAAATCCAAAGGTAAAGTGGGAATAATTTCTTTTGCAATTCCTGGATCTATCGCTGCTAACTTATTTTTATATTCTGTTAATCTGCTCAATAATGCAGCGCCTCTTGAAGGCGTCGCCCCTTTTAAAAAGAATCTAGTAGTTGAACTTAAATCATGATCGTTATATTCTTCTACACCATCTTTTATTTTCAACCCTGCTTCTTGTTTAACACCCGCTTTTAAAGACTCAATATAATCAAAGATTTCGTCTGAAAGTTTTTGCGCTTCTGCAGCTTTAGGAGCCCAAATGGCTGCTTTTTCTGCAGTTTTGGGATCTTCTAATTTATTTTGTAGCGATTTGATAATGTCTGTATTCTTTTTTTGAATAATCACATTTGCATTAGTCAAACTTTGTTCAATAGTTTTAAATGCATTCAAAATCTCGCTAGATACATTTAATGCCAACAAAGCAGTCAACACCAAATACATAATGTTGATCATTTTCTGCCTCGGCTCCTTAGGTAATGACATGTATACTAGTTTTTAAAATGATTTTTATTTTCTGCTTATGAATTAACGTCCTTGCATTGCATTTAACATATTGCCATAGATCTGATTCAACTTAGTTAAATTGTCAGCTAAAATGGCGATTTGTTCTTTTGCTCTTACTGCATCTGCTGCTGAGCTTGACATTGCGTTAGAAGCTTCTGATAATTTTCCGTAATAGTTATTCATTGCTTCCATGGTTTTAGTCATGGTCACAAATTGGTCGTTTAAATTCTTAACACCATCAGATGCTGAAGCAAAACTTCCTAAATTATTTGCTACGCTTGCTACTGAATCTTTTACAGTACCTAAAGCAATTGCAGCATCTTTTGTATTTGCAGTGAAGTCTTTACTTGATTTAGCCATCTCAGACAAATCACCCAAATACATTGCTGTATCATTTAATTTTTCAAAACTTGCACTTAATTTTTTGAAAGCAGCTTCATCTAATTTTGCAGCTTCCAT
>JALRFB010000201.1:0-245 GCA_023256555.1 Sediminibacterium sp.
AATGTTCTTGCCATATCTAATACAGAGAAAGAGCCAATACCATTATCCATTGCACCTGTTGCTAAATCCCAGCTATCTAAATGTCCACCTACAACAATCTTTTCTTTTGGAATACTTGAGCCAGTTATTGTTGCAATAACATTTCTTGCTTTGATCATACCAGAATGATTGGTCATTTGTATATGACTATACAATGGTCCGTTTTGTAATTGTGTTTTTAATGCTAAACCATCTTCTTTACCCAC
>JALRFB010000201.1:255-2481 GCA_023256555.1 Sediminibacterium sp.
ACTGCTGGGATAGGAATTAATTTTCCTGTAACTGATGCTGTTCCAGTTAATAAGACTCCTTTGTCTGCAGTGTTGATTACAATGATTCCTTTTGCTCCATATTTTGTGGCAATGGCTGTCTTTTCAGATCTATGTAAACTAGGAGTGCCTAATTTAGAACCAGGTAATGTGCCAAGATACACTAAAGCAATTTTGCCTTTTACTTTATCTGGCGCTGCTACATAATCATCTTCAACGCCATTGCCCATATCCACCACTTCCAAACTAATGTCTGAACTTACAGGAGAGTGTGCTAAAGAAACAGATTTAACAGGTTGTAAATTATTTAAGCTGTTTCCAATTGATAAATTTAAAGTACCTCGACTCCAACTTTCAACTTCAAATGGTTGATAACGAACATTAGAGAATCCGTAAGATTTAAGTAGGTTGAATGCATACTCTTCTGCTTTTTTACCATTTTCCGAACCTGTTAATCTATGACCAATGGTTTCAGATGCTATTTTTAGAGAAGTATAAGCATTTGAATGTTCTAGAACTTCTTTGTTGATATTCGCGAAAATTTTATTCCATTCTTGCTTGACTTGTCCAAAGCTGATTTGCGTTAGCCCTATCATGAAGAGGCTTAACATTCCAATTGTTTTTCTCATTGTAAATATATTAGACCCTAATTTATTCAAAAAAGAGCAAATACAGCAAGGTTTTGACAATTTAGATGCTTAAATAGTATATTTACCTAGCAAATTTTGATTGAATCTATGAGTAAAACATCATCGCTTTCTATAGGGACTATTTTATTTAGTGTATTATATCTTTTAGTGCATTTTATTCCAGATTTAGGTGGTGCAGATGTAATGGGGGCGCAATGGCTATACTCGAGTAGTTTGGACTTGATTGTTCTGGGGTATATATTTTTGAATAGATCAAAATATACCGATGCCATTAATGCTATTTATACATACAAGTTTAGCTTGCTGTTTAGTTTATTATTGATCTGGGCAATTGGTTCCTATTTCTATGCATTGAACCCAGTTGAAACCTTGGTTACTTTAGCTAGGTTGATTACTACTTATTTAATTTTCATCAATATTTCTATTTTATTCTATAAGGAAAATATTCAGCAGGTTTTTAATATTTTGTCTTATGTCATTGCATTTATCTTATTGTATGATGCTATTTATGTGATCACGACATTTAATAATAATGTTAAAGTAAATTTTGATCCAAGTATTAGTAGTATCACTGGGAATCATGGTAATAAAAACGTAATGGCTGCAAGTTTATTAATTAAGTTTCCATTTGTTTTATGGATTTTAGTGAATAATAAAATATTGGTGAGATTTTTATGTTCTTTTATTTTGTTTTTAGGAACTATTGCATTGTTTTTATTAAGTACCAGGTCCACTTTTGTTGGATTGGCTTTGATTATTATCATTTTTTCAGCTTCCACGCTTTATTTTAGAGCTAAAGAAGATTTAAAAGAGTCATTAGGTAGAATTGCATTATTTGTTTTGCCAGTAGTGTTTGCATTTTTTACAGCCAACTTATTAATATCAAATGCTTCGGATGTTTCAGAAGAATCTATATTAAATGGTGCAGTTGCAGCAAGAATTCAATCTATTAAATTAGAAAATAATGCATCAAGTGGTCGTTTGCATTTATGGGAAGGGGCTTTTGATTATGCCAAAAAACATCCATTGGTTGGTGCTGGATATGGGAACTGGAAATTAGCATCCATACCTTATGAAAAAGAGTTTACAAACGATTTATTTGTTCCTTATCATTCTCATAACGATTTCCTAGAGATGTTCGCAGATTTGGGAATAGTAGGGGGTTTGTTATTTGGGGGGATGTTTTTATTATTTCCTATTTACACATTTACATTGTGGCGCAATAAAAATGCAAGTAATTATCATTTACCTGCAACCATCAGTTTGATGGCAGTGACTTGTTATGCAGTGGATGCATTTTTGAATTTTCCTGCTGAAAGAACTGCAATGCAAACTATGTTGGCCTTCTCTGCAGCCCTGGTATGGTTGCCTCTTGGAAATTTAAAACCATTACCAAGTTATAGCTTTAAAAAATGGGTACCTTCTCTTTATCTATTTATTGCTGTTGCATTGATTATTCCATCAATTTATATTGCCAAGTTGACTTACGATTCTTTGAAAGTTCAGAAATATGTGATGGGGGAGATTGATTCAGATCCCAAAATGGCTTTAGATGAAG
>JALRFB010000202.1 GCA_023256555.1 Sediminibacterium sp.
TTTTTAAATTCATTAGAGATTAAATCTACAGGCGCTAAATTTAAAAGAAAGCGCCGTAAGATTTAGTACTCGTCTTCATTGAACATGAAATCTTCTTGGCTTGGATAATCAGGCCAAATATCTTCGATACTTTCAAATACTTCTCCTTCGTCTTCTAACTCTTGTAAATTTTCCACTACTTCTATAGGGGCACCGCTCCTAATGGAGTAGTCAATTAATTCGTCTTTTGTTGCAGGCCAAGGAGCTTCTTCCAAATAGCTAGCTAATTCTAATGTCCAAAACATAGTAATGGTTTTTTTGCAAAAGTAGCCGTATTAATGATTCTACCAAATCTGTTTTTTCTACATCCTATAAACAATTGGTCAAAATTGGTCAAAATTGGCCCGGTTATCTTAGGTTTGTGGTATGGAGTCAAGCTCGAAATTACTAATTGCCAAGGACCTATATAAAAACTATGGCCCTATTCCCGTTTTAAAGGGGGTTTCTTTGGAAATTTCCAAAGGAGAGCTAGTTTCTATAGTTGGAGCTTCTGGGGCTGGTAAATCGACCCTTTTATATGTAGTAAGCAGTCTTGAAAAAGCGGATAAAGGGAGTTTGTTTTTTGAAGGACAGGATATAGCCCAATTAAGCAATAAAGCTATCTCTCAATATAGAAATGAACACATTGGTTTCGTGTTTCAGTTTCACCATTTATTACCAGAATTTACTGCTTTAGAGAATATTTGTGTTCCAGGTTGGATAGCGAAAAAATCTAAAAAGGCATTGGAGAAAAAAGCAATAGAATTATTAGACTTTATGGGACTTGTAGATAAAGCCGATAAGAAACCCAATAGTTTATCTGGAGGTGAGCAACAAAGAGTGGCAGTAGCTAGAGCATTGATTAATGATCCAAGTTTAATTTTTGCAGACGAGCCCACAGGTAATTTAGATAGCGAAAATGCAATTGCATTACACGAATTATTTATTCAACTTCGAGATAAAATGAATCAGAGTTTTTTGATTGTTACTCATAATGATTCATTGGCAGATAGATGCAATAGGAAGTTGACCATGAAAGATGGGAAAATTATACTCTAGCTTTCCAGGGTTTATCTTCTACCCCATTTAAATGTCCAATATATCTTGCTAGCACAAATAAATAATCACTTAATCTGTTTAAGTATTTTATTACTAATGGATCTACAAATAAATCTTCTTCTTGTAAATTAACACACCAACGTTCTGCTCTTCTACAAACACATCTTGCAACGTGTGTAGTAGAAATGGCCACATGTCCAACAGGTAAGATAAATGATTTCATAGGTGCTAAAACCTCATTCATTATATCCATCTCTTTTTCTAAATTGGCAATATCTTCTTCTTTTAAATCTGGAATTTTTAAATGTGGTTCTTTGTCTGGATCACAAGCTAAAGAAGATCCAACAGTGAACAATCTATCCTGAACTTCGTTTAAAACAATTTGAATTTTTTCGTTCGCGCACATATCACTCACTAAACCAATATAAGAGTTTAACTCATCTACTGTTCCGTATGATTCAATCCTAATATGACTTTTAGGCACTTTCGTTCCTCCAATTAATGAAGTTTTTCCCTGGTCTCCTGCTTTTGTGTAGATTTTCATAGTGTTATTGTAAAACTACTACTTATAACAACTATTTATGCGATTTGTTCAAAGTATCGGTTTCAATTAAACCGTCTCTTAAACGAACCACTCTATGAGCATATTGAGCAATATCTTCTTCGTGTGTAACCAAAACAACAGTATTACCAGCAGCTTGAATTTTTCCAAACAATTCCATTACTTCCACTGATGTTTTAGAATCCAAATTTCCGGTAGGTTCATCTGCTAATAAAATAGATGGATTATTCACCAAAGCACGTGCAATAGCTACACGTTGAATTTGACCACCGCTCAACTCATTTGACTTATGATGAGATCTTTCTGCTAATCCCACTTTTTCTAGAGCTACCATGGCTCTTTCAATTCTATCTTTTTTAGAAATACCTGCATACACTAAAGGCAATGCTACATTTTCTGCAGCAGACAATCTTGGCAATAAATTAAATTGTTGGAATACGAAGCCAATTTCAATATTTCTAATTCCAGCCAATTCATCATCTGTCATTTGACTTACATCATGACTATTTAAATTATAAGTACCTCCAGTTGGAGAATCCAAACAACCTAAAATATTCATTAAAGTACTCTTACCACTACCTGATGGACCCATCAAAGCGACATATTCATTTCTATTAATATCAAGATCTATACCCTTTAAAACAGGAATAGCTTGACCTGCCATGTAATAATTTTTTTGAATTCCTCTTAATTGAATAACAGATGACATGTTGTATTATTTACGAATTACTTTTGGAACCTTAAAGAAAACGCCATCTGCATTAGGGGCATTTTTTAAAGCTTCTTCTCTTGAAATAGAGCCAGCGACGATATCTTCTCTCAGCACATT
>JALRFB010000203.1 GCA_023256555.1 Sediminibacterium sp.
TTGTTTAGCAGTAGCAACCTCAACAGCCACTGGCATGCCAGTTTCTTTTTTTGCTTGTTGTAACCAAGGTAAACCTTTGGTTCCAATTCCTTCAAAGCTTCCAGGTCTGGTTCTTGGTTTCCAGATACCTGCACGCATTATATCTACTTTACCTGTAGCTGCTAATCCTTTAGCAGTTGCCATTACTTGTTCTTCTGTTTCGGCACTACAAGGACCAGAAATAATTAATGGTGTACGCGCATCATCAATCAACACGCTATCCACCTCATCCACCATGGCGAAATGATGTTTTCTTTGCACCATTTCTTCTGGTGTATGCACCATATTATCTCTCAAATAATCAAAACCAAATTCGTTATTGGTACCATAAGTAATGTCTGCTCTGTAAGCATTTCTTCTGTCTTCAGAATTAGGTTGATGCTTGTCGATACAATCCACTGTTAATCCTAACCATTCAAACAAAGTACCATTCCACTCACTATCTCTTTTTGCAAGATAATCGTTCACGGTTACCACGTGCACACCCTGTCCTGCCAATGCATTCAAATAAGCTGGTAATGTAGAAACCAATGTTTTACCTTCCCCTGTTGACATCTCAGCAATCTTACCCTGATGCAATACGATACCACCAATTAACTGTACATCATAGTGCACCATATTCCATGTAACTGGCGTGCCCGCTGCTTTCCAAGTGGTTTGGAAAACAGATTGATCTCCTTTGATGGTTACATATTCTTTTTTAACAGAGAAATTGCGATCAAGTTCTGTAGCAGTTGCTACTAATTCTTCATTATCCGTAAAACGTCTTGCTGCTTCTTTCACTACTGCAAATGCTTCAGGTAAAATTTCCCATAAAATGGTTTCTAAAGACTGGTCTCTATCTTTTCCTAATGCATCTATGTTTTGATAAATACTATCTCTTCCCATTAAATCACTTAAAGGCAATGCATCTGCTTTTGCTTGCTCTGAAGCAATTTGAGCATCGATACCTGCTAAATGATTTTGGATACGCTCTTTAAATTCGTTTGTCTTATTTCTTAAAGCGTCATTACTCAAAGATTTATAGGATTCAAAATGTCCATTAATCACCCCTACTAAGTGTTGAATCTTCTTAACGTCTTTCTCGCTTTTTGAACCGCCGAATAGTTTACTTATAATTTGCAACATAAAATGCTCTAAATAATTGTGTTATAACCAAATACTCAAAGTTCATGCCAAAATACCTTTTGACCTATTTTGAGGGCCTTAAAGGTAAGCATTTGAAGGCAGTTTGGCCATTTTCGAGGCCTATCTGTATAAAAATTAACTTGGACCCTTAAAAAAGGGGAAAATGGACGAAAAAATTATACCTTTGCTCGCTTATAAAACAGAGATATGGCTGGACAATTAAAAGAAGTAAGAAATAGGATAAAAAGTACCCAGGGTACTCAACAAATCACCAAGGCCATGAAAATGGTAAGTGCTGCTAAATTACGTCGTGCACAAGACGCTATTACACAAATGAGACCTTATGCCAACAAGTTACAAGACATGTTGAGCAATATTGTGGGTAGCTTGGAAGGAGATATCAATTTAGCCCTTGCAGAGACTCGTCCAGTAAACAATGTTTTGTTTATTGTGATTACTTCTGATCGTGGTTTGTGTGGTGGTTATAATGCCAATGTGGTAAAATTGACTAAAGCAACTATTGCTGAAAAATATCCTTCTAAAAAAGTGACTATTTGGAATATTGGTAAAAAAGGATACGAGAGTTTAACCAAGTCTGGTTATAATACCAATGCAGATTTTAAAGACATTTTCTTAGACTTAAAATTTGACAATGTTAAATTAGCTGCTAAAGCTGCCATGGAAGCATTCGCGAATAAAGAATTTGATGCAATTGAAATTATTTATAGCGAATTTAAAAACGCAGCCACTCAAGCTTTCAAAGCAGAACAATTCTTACCTATCCCAACTATCAAAACTGGTGGTAATACCAAAAAAGTAGATTTCATTTTCGAACCAGAGAAAACGGTTTTGGTAAATGAATTAATGCCTAAGATCTTGAACACACAATTATTCAAAGCAGTTTTAGATGCGAATGCAAGTGAGCATGGCGCTAGAATGACAGCAATGGATAAGGCAAGTGAGAACGCAAACGAATTATTAAAATCATTGAAAATATCTTACAACCGTGCGAGACAAGCGGCTATTACGACTGAGTTAACTGAGATCGTATCTGGTGCAGCTGCATTGAACGGATAAGCAATACCCATATGGAAATCAGTCAAATTATTCCTCATATTGAAGCTTTGATCTTCGCAAGTGATAAAGCCTTAAACGCAAATGATATCACTGAATTAATTAATAATGCTTTTGGATTTTTAGAAGAGCGTATTACTTTGGATCAAGTTGAATCTGCCCTAAATGGTATACAAGAGAAATATGCT
>JALRFB010000204.1 GCA_023256555.1 Sediminibacterium sp.
TCATCAATAAATCAATCGCTTGATGTAATACACCAGCCAAAATCTTCCACTCTTCTTCTGTAAACACTTCATTGGTTGAAGCAACAACATCAGGCATTTTTAATAAAGTACTTAAAATATTCTCTTTGGTAATTCCTAATTCGTCCGCCAACTCCATGATGGGTTGATAATAAGACTTTGCTAATTCTTTATTGATGCTAATAGGTTTTGTAATCCCATTAGATTTAATTTGAATGGTACACTCCACACTGCCTCTTAAAATGGTCTCATTCAATTTATTTCTAATCACTACCTCATACGGTTTTAATGGAGAGGGAATATTTAAACGAAGGTCAAATTGCTTTCCATTTAAAGACTTTACTTCGACAATAAATGTCTTTTCATTAAAATTGCTCTCCGCCCTACCGTATCCGGTCATTGAATATAACATAGTAATACCTATTTGTAAAAGTGCCTAAAGGTATTTAAAAATCTATACCTACCCAATTTCGCTTACTTAACTCATATTGAGCATAATCAAACTTATATAACTTACCTGGTCTATGGGTTACATGCACTTCCATTTCGTTAGTATCAATGAGCAAACCCATACTTGCAAATTTCTTTCTAAAATTTCTTCTATCTAATTGTGCACCCAATATCGCTTCATATACATTCTGCAATTGTCTTAAAGAGAACTTCTCAGGTAAAAGACTAAATGCCAAAGGATGTTCTTGTATACGCTTTTGTAGCCATTTATGACAAACTTCTAAAATATGCTTATGATCAAAAGCCATTTCAGAAATTTGGTTCAATGCATGCCATTTTAGCTCGTTTTCATGAATTTTAAGTTCTTGGTTTTTAAAGTCCAACAAGGAGGCATATACAGTAGTGATAACCCTGCCGCCAGGATGCCTATCTACTTTACTAAATGTATGTACTTGTTCTAAATACACATTCTGCATACCCGTTCTTTCTAATAAAACTCTATTCGCTGCGCTATCTAGGTCTTCATTAGATTTAACCATATCACCTAATAAAGAAAGTTGGTCCTTATATTGTTCTAAATCACTTTTGATCAATAATACCTTCAGTAAATTGTCAGTAAATCCAAAAATCACACAATCGACCGTTAAAGGTACTTTTGGATAGCTATTCACTAATATCATCGCATCCTTATTCACGGATGACTGAATTCCAGTTAAAGATTTATCATACTCAAACATAAGCAATCGAGAAATTATCGTTCTAGTTGCCAAAATACGAAATAAAAGAATAAAACAATTTGTATTTTAGCAGACATTTCTACTCATGTACAATAAAGAACAAATACAAATACTTCAAGACCTTACGAAGGATTTCCTAAAAAACCCTCATAATATTGAATTAGATGCCTTAAAAAAGGTACTAAAATTTCATGAATACCAATATTATGTTGCTGCCAATCCATTTATAAGCGATTTCGAATACGATAACTTATACCAACATTTATTGCAAATTGAAGCTGCTAATCCTGATTTAATCAGTGCTGACTCTCCAAGTCAAAGAGTAGGTAATAGCTTGAATCAACAATTTGAGACTATTCCACACCTTGTACCTATGTTGAGTTTAGAGAATAGTTATAATGCTGAAGATTTAACAGATTTTGATAGAAAGGCAAAAGAAGGTGCACAATTGGATCAAATTGCCTATTGTGTTGAACCAAAATTTGATGGGGCAAGTATTTCATTGGTGTATGAAAATGATATTTTAGTAAGAGCTTGTACCAGAGGAGACGGAGTTGCAGGAGAAGAAATTACACAAAATATAAAGCAAATTAGGTCTATCCCTTTAAGTATCCCTTTGTCACAATATGGCATACAGCAAATGGAAATTAGAGGCGAGGTAATCATGAGTAAACAATCTTTTGAAGCATTCAATCAAAAGTTAATTGCTAAACAATTACCAACTCTTGCCAATCCAAGAAATGCTGCTGCTGGAAGTTTACGCATGAAAGATCCTAAAGAAGTAGCAGAAAGAAATTTAGACGCATTTATTTATCATATTAGTTTTTATACATTGTTGCCAGGAGCTTCTATCCCATCATTATTAAAAACACATAGTGGTTCTCTTGAATTACTATGGAATATGGGATTTCGCTCTCCTCAAAAAGAAAAGAAATTACTTTCATCAATTGATTCAGTAATACAGTTTTGTAAAGAGTTTGAAATAGAACGTGACAACCTGCCTTATGAGATTGATGGCTTAGTCATAAAAGTCAACGATTTTGCATTACAAGAAAGATTAGGGATGACATCGCATCATCCAAGATGGGCTATTGCTTATAAGTTTAAAGCAAGACAAGCCACTACATTATTAGAAAATGTAGAATTTCAAGTTGGTAGAACTGGCGCAGTTACACCAGTTGCAAAACTTCAACCAGTGGCTATTGGCGGCGTAACAGTATCT
>JALRFB010000205.1 GCA_023256555.1 Sediminibacterium sp.
AGTATGCGTTGTGTTTTTATTAGTATCTACAGCAGTGTTATCACCAAAGCTCCAAGAATAATTAGTAGCACCTGTTGAATTGTTTACCACAGTAGCAACATTATTCTGAACAGAAACAGTAAATGCTGCTGAAACTGGAGGGACATTGTAATTTGTATTTTGAGGATCAAAATTTGTCCAATTTGCAGTCCAATTAGTAGTTCCAAATGCACCTATATATGTTGTTGGACTAAAGAATGAATTGGTCAATCTTGAATTTGTAAAACTAGCTCTGTTCAATACTGGTGAACCTGTTAAAGGCAGACAATTAGGTACTGCAGCAAATGGATCTGTTAACATCACCTCTGTATTTTCAGTTAAAACAGAATCTTTTTTTCCAACTCCACTAAACCATGCATTAACATCAAACGTTATATTAGTTGTTGATTTTTTTAATGCTACTGTACTACCTGAAACTATTGTATTAGTAATCTGTAAAAGATCATTGTTAGCATTATTTGCAGCAGAGTCGCCTTCGATGAATACACCATTTGGCCATCCCATGAACACTGAATTATATGCAGAACAAGCTGTGTTTCTTCTTAATCTTAATGCGTTGTTAAATTTAGCATTCACAACAGAAGTTGAAGTTACTTTTGGACCAATTGAAGTAATGTTTGAGAATATTGCTTTCGTTTTTGGTGAAGCACCAGAACCTGCAGCATCATTATCTGATTCAAAACTATTTGAATCTCCAGCTTGATCAGCAACATTTGCATCACGAACTGCTAAACCAAATTGTACTTTTCCAGCGAACCCAAAGTCTGTATCGAAATCGTCGTCTACTCCTTTGTATGCGATTAAGTGCTTACAGTTTACTGTTCCACCAAACCATTCAAATGAATCGTCTCCATTGAAACTTACCATTACATAATCTACGATCGTTCCGCTCCCAACTCCACCCATGGTTAAACCATTGATTTCGTTATTTGCAGAGAATGGAATTCCTCCATATTCAATACGAACATATCTTAGAATACCTGAATTATCTGTTGCGTTTGTTCCACCATATTGTCCATCACCAGCGGCGTTATTTACACCACCTTCGATTGTTGCTTGACCACCAACTGGATTGATAGGTGCATTACCTAAAATAATTACTCCTCCCCAATCGCCATAAGTACGAGTACCTGGTGCTTCATCTGATGTAAACACAATTGGTTTATCAACTGTACCATCAGCGATTAATTTACCACCTCTAGTTACAATTAAAGTTCCTTTTGTTAATTTAATACCTCTTACAATGGTACCTGGTTGAATTGTTAAGGTAACATTTGAGTCAACATAAATAAATCCATCCATACGATAGATTTTGTCATTTGTCCAAGTGGTATTGGTCGTAATGTGACCTGAAACCGTTTGGAATTGAGCATTTGCAAAGTTGTTTGCAAAAAACAAGATCATTACAGCAAGTAATAATTTTTTCATAATTCTTTTAGTTTTTTTTCAAATTTAAACCGGTAAGATTATGAGAATGTTAAGGAGAGGTTATTTAAAAAAAATGTCTAAAAATAAAAAAGCAGCCCTAAGGCTGCTTTTAATAAATGTATTAAAATAGATTTTAAAACTTATATGATAATGCAAACGAATAAGTGGTTCCAAAATTAGTACGCTCAATTAAATGATCTTTATCAGCGTTATAAACTTTATTTTTATCCATATCTTGATAATAATCTCTACTTTGATTTAGAATGTCAGAAATGGTCGCTTTTAATTCAAATTTATTTAAGAAAGTTTTAGAAATCTGAAGATCTAACATATTACGAGGCGCTTCCCACACATTTTCATATCCCAAAAACCCAGCTTCTCTAATTCTTCTACCAATTACATTGTATAAAATAGTTGCTCCAAATGCATTTTCTGTATTATAATAACTCAATGAACTATTAATCAAATAAGGAGATTGTCCTTGTAGTGGTCTGATTGAATCTTGCACGTTCGGATTTCCTCTTAAATCTACGCTTGATTCAATTCTTGCAAAATTAGTAGCTATGGTAAAATTATCCCAACCTTCCCATGCCAATGCATTGAAATTATTTAAGAAATTTAATTTTTTACGGAACTCTAATTCAATTCCATAATTCACCGCTGACTTTACATTTAAGAAAGATTTAGTACGGTTACTACCACCTAAATAAACAGCCTCAATAGGATCTTTGAAGTTTTTATAAAATGCAGTTGCAGAAAATATTTCACCAGCTGTTGGGTATAACTCATATCTCACATCAAAATTATTTATTAATGCACGCTTTAAATTTGGATTACCTAAAATTAATGTATTGGTAATAAAATCTTCAAACTCAAAAGGTGCTAATTCTCTAAACTCTGGACGTGAAACAGT
>JALRFB010000206.1 GCA_023256555.1 Sediminibacterium sp.
TTTTTAAACTTTTTAAAAATCCTAATAACTTAAGTAGAATAAAGGGATTTAATATGAGCGATTCTAATTTGGTTTTTGGTGTGGATGTTGTATTGTTGGCCAAAAAAATGGTCTCAAAGAATCGTAAAAAATATCGCAATGTCGAGGATATTGTTGCCGATTCTATCGGCGATAAGAAAGATGATACAGCTAATACCTATAAGAAAATTATTGGTACAAGTGAGCATACATTTGATTGCCATATGGCAGTAGAGAATTTTAAAGTTGGTCTATCACCTGGGTTATCTTTTCTGAACGCTGAAATAATTACAGCTGGTTCTTTTGGATTTTCAGAGAACATCAATGCAGTTACATTATTTAATGATTCAAATAATCCTGCATACTTTTCGCTATCCAAGCCTTCTAATGCTTTCTTGATTAAAGTGTTCTTAGCCACTTTCATCTCTACTTGCTTGTTAAAGCAAGAACGACGCAAATTAGAAACTTGTTCTACGCTCAAAGATTCTGTATCTGTGATATAGAAGTTATTATATTGATTGAATTTTTCTTTTAGAATTTCAATCACTTCGTTTTTTTGATCTTTGGTCATAACTAATTTTATTTTATTACCTGGGTCATTTCCTTTCGGATCACCAGGACTAGTTCATTAATGATTTAGTTTCCAATGCAATACCTGGGCTCATCGTAGAAGCCATGCTTACTGCTTTTAAGTAGGTACCTTTTGCAGCAGATGGTTTTAATTTGATGATTGCATTAATTAATTCAGCACTGTTCTCAGCAATTTTATCTGCAGAGAAAGATACTCTTCCAATTGATGCGTGCACGATACCTGCTTTGTCTACTTTGAAAGCAATCTTACCGCCTTTTACTTCGTTTACTGCTGCTGCAACATCGTTTGTTACAGTACCAGTTTTAGGGTTTGGCATTAAGTTACGAGGTCCTAATACTTTACCTAATTTACCGATCTTAGGCATTACAGCTGGAGTAGCGATGATAACATCCATATCTACCCAACCACTTTCAATTTTTGCTACAAACTCATCTAAACCTACATAGTCAGCACCAGCTTCTTTTGCAGCAGCTTCTTTATCTGGAGTACATAATACTAAAACTTTTTTAGTCTTACCAGTACCATGAGGTAAAGAAACAGTACCACGAACTTGTTGGTCTGCTTTTTTAGGATCAACTCCTAAACGAATATGTAAATCTACAGAGCTATCAAACTTTGTACAGTTAATTTCTTTTACTAATGCAGATGCATCTTTAAGGGAATAAAATTTATTCTTATCCACCTTTGCAACCACCGCTTTTCTTTTTTTAGTCAATGACATGTTGATTATTTTTTAAGGTGAATAGATTAATTTTCCCAAGGAGCTTTACCGTCTACAGTAATACCCATTGAACGTGCAGTTCCAGCAACCATACTCATAGCGCTTTCGATAGTAAATGCATTCAAGTCTTCCATCTTGTCTTTAGCGATGGCTTCTACTTGTGCCCATGTTACTTTACCTACTTTGTCGCGGTTACTTTCTTTAGAACCTTTTTGGATTTTTGCAGCTTCCATTAATTGAACTGGAGCTGGAGCAGTTTTGATAACGAAGTCAAAAGACTTGTCAGAATAAACTGTAATTAAAACAGGAACAACTTTTCCTTGTTTGTCTTGAGTTCTAGCATTGAATTGCTTACAGAACTCCATGATGTTGATACCCTTAGAACCAAGGGCTGGACCTACTGGAGGTGCAGGATTGGCTTGACCACCTTTCACTTGCAACTTAACGTAGCCAGAGATTTCTTTTGCCATTTTTTATGTTTTTTTGGTTAAGCGTCGGACCATTATGGACCCGACTCCCAAATACCCACAATTCGAAAACTGTGAATTGGACGGCAAAGGTAAGCTTCTACTGTCATTTGGCCAAAAAAAATCCCCTCAAATTGCTTTGAGGGGACCCTTTACCTTTTTCCTTCTAACTCAGTTTCTCTACCTGCATGTAATTCAATTCCACTGGGGTAGATCGACCGAATATTTTCACGGTCACTTTCAATTTCTTCTTTTCTTCATTCACCTCTTCGATGACGCCATTGAAGTCATTGAAAGGTCCCTCTATAATTTTGATTGTCTCGCCAATAATGAATGGTTCGCTGATAGATCCGCCCATGTCGTTCATCTCATCCACCTTACCCAACATTTTGTTGACTTCAGACTTTCTTAATGATATAATATTGCCTTTAGAACCTTTACCGTCGGTTAAAAAGTGCATTACATTTGAAATATTGCTGATGTGCATTACGATATCATCAGAGATTGGGCCCTTTGTATCTAATACTTCCATCATAACATACCCTGGGAAATA
>JALRFB010000207.1:0-255 GCA_023256555.1 Sediminibacterium sp.
TTATTCATTAATTTACCTAATAAACTATAGGCATTTTCAATAACCACATTTTTCCCAATCCATTCAGAAGCTTCTTGGTTTAAAATAGCCGCACTAGTTTTATTTATAACACCTACCGACACTTTCTTTGCTTCAAATTCGTTATTTGATTTTTGTATAAACACATAATCAATACCCTGAAATCTTTGAATAGCATCAATTGGCACCACAATGGCTTCATCATTTTGAAGGGAGAAATCTGCAGTCAAAAACATA
>JALRFB010000207.1:265-2341 GCA_023256555.1 Sediminibacterium sp.
ATTCTTAGGAGCATTCAAAAAATGACAATGTAATAATCCAGACTTTTCTTCATCCAAACTTCTTGATACTGCCATAATAGAAACCGGATAAGTTCTATTAGGTTCATTTGCTAAGACTACTTTACCTTTTATCCCTTCTTTAAATAAAGTAATATCCTTTTCAAAAATAGTGATAGCAGCATGGATATCATTTGGATCAATTAACTCTAACAAAATATCAGTAGGTGCAACATATTTGCCTCTATTAATATTTACTTTTGTGACATATCCACTAATTGGAGCTACTAGATTTACTTTACTAGAAATTTTTTCGATAGTCAAATTGTTTGGATCGATATTAATTAATTGTAGTTTTTCAGCTAATCCTTTTAACGCAATGGCATTAGAATTGTATTCTGATTGTAATAATTGAAAAGCTTTTTTGCTTACTGCATCCTGTTGCAATAACTGTTTTTGACGATCCATGTCCTGTGATAAATAGGCTGCTTTAGACTTTGCAGTTAAATAATCTTCTTGTAATTGAACGAATTGAGGATCTTTAATGGTAGCAATAATACCCCCTTTTTTTACATAATTACCTGGTATTAAATTGATATCTTGAATATATCCACCCATTGGCAAACTTACAGATGCTATGGCTGTTGGTGGTACATCAATTTTACCATTCAAATGTACTTCAACACTTGCTGCTCCCTTCTCTATCAGGGCCATTTTTAAATTTGCCTGCTTTAATTGTTCCTGATCTAAATATACTGTACCTGAAAAAACTTTCTCAGAAGATTTGTCAGATACAGTTGTTTTTTTATCTTCTGACTTACAAGCCACAATAGATGCTATAAAGACAAAAGAAATGATATATTTTTTCATAAAATATTATTTAAGAGCGATTATTTTGATAAAAGATAAAATAAATATGATTGTTGCATATTAAAGGCCAATAAAGCATCTAGATATTGTTGCTCAGCTACTTGTACCTGATTCATACTATTGGACCACTCAATATAATTTATTTGACCTTGTTGAAAAGAGTATGTTGCCATATCACCCATTTTTCTTGTATTAGGCAGTAATTGTTTATTGATATAATTACACAATTCTAATGCTTGTTGGTAATTACCCCAAGCTTTTTGAATATTCAATCTTAACTCTTGCATCACTCTTTCTTGTTCAGACGCAATAAATTGCTCATTGAATGTACTTGCTTTTACTCTTTGCCTTGCTTGCTTGGCAAAAAGAGGAAGGTTTAATCCTACAGTAACTGAATTATATCTTTGTTTATCTGTTGTAGCCATTTTAAAACTTTGATTTGCAGCTCCAATAGACCATTGTGGTAGGTTCTTTGCTTTTTGCAATTGAGTTTCAAACAATGCAGTTTGTAATTTTTGTTGCCATATAGAAAATAGTGGATGAGAAGTTGATAAAACAGTATCCACTAATTGAACTTGAAATGATAATTTTTCAGAGGGATCAAATCTTGTGGTATCCTGTAAAATAACTTGTATTTGATGTCTAATCGTGTTTAAATCTAAATTATTTTTCAATATTATTTGTTCATGCTGAGCTACCCAGTTTTGCATATTCAATCTTTCAAGTCCATTATCTTGTCCTGCAGCATATCTTGCTTCAGCCAATTTTAATTGCTTTGTATAAATTAATTGGAATTGATTTAAAACCTGCTCTTTAGCCAATAAAAATTGCCATTGATAATACAATTGTTCAACCGACCATTGTACAAATTGCTTATCTAATATAGCTTGATATTGATTCGTTTTAAGCATAGAAGCATACACATTTTGCTGTTGCTTATATACCATCGGTAAGTCAAATGTTTGTTCTACAAAATACTTCGAATCGGTAAATGCACTATTCACATTTCCATAGTCCATCTTGATACTTGCTTTAGCTGGATCAAAACTATATGTACTCAATGCACTAAAATAACCTGCTTGTGCAGTTGTAGACTTGATCAATGGCGCAACCTCTAATGCCCTATTCGTAATTTGTTCTTTCGTTCTTTTAGGCGTTAAATTTGATTGACCTTGTGCAGATACCGCAGTCATTAAACAAATGCCTATC
>JALRFB010000208.1 GCA_023256555.1 Sediminibacterium sp.
TAGGCTTCGCCACAATCTCTACAGCAGTTTCTGCTAAATTATCTGGATCTACTAATATCAAGTCACAAGAATCTTCTTCTGTAAACAATGCTTTAAAGACTTTTTGGAAGTTTTCTCTTGCTGTATTGTAAGTTTCTAAGAACGCTTGGTTAGCTGTTGCTTCTACTTCTTGAATAGTCAACATCAAGCTTTCTTTGGCATCTACTAAGTCATTCTTTTGCTCTAAAATGAAGTCATATCGTTTCTTCATTTCAGTATAAGCTTCAATAGCAGTTGGGTTAACCTCGCCCATATTTTCCAAGCGTTTCTTCATTTTCTCTACACTAGCTTGTAATTCTTCTAGGCTTTCTTCCGTTTGTCTACCCTTATCTAACACTTCTTCTAATTCTACTTTAAACTCGACACTCAAACGCTCTTTCATACCGGCTAAAGACAATTTCAAGTTGTTTAATTTATCCTTGATCTCGTTGATCAATTGATCCATTAACTCTTTAGATTTTACCTGAAGTCTTAAAGCGCTTTCTTTTTCTTGTAATTGCGTTCTTAAAGTATAATAAGCTTGGTCTGCTTCGTTTAATTTAGTCTCTTCTGCTTCTTTGGTTCTTAATAATTCAACCAACTCGGCTTCAACAGCTGCTAATTGCGCTCTACTTTCAACAATAGCAGAAGATGCTTCAGTCAATTGAGTAGTATTTGATTGGATTTGTGCATGTAAATCAACCAATTGGTTCTCTTTAAATACCACTTCTTGCTGTAATGCATCAATTTTACTCTGTTGCTTAGTCAATTGTAAATTCATTTCATTGAATTCACCAGAAGCCAAATGATAAGCTTGCTCTGCCGCTTGATATGCCAATTCGATATCACCTAATTGTGCCTGTGTTTCTTGTAAGCTTATATTCAAAGCTTCGAATGCTACTCTTGTATCAGCAATCGCATCATGCTCTTCTTGAATTTTCACTGCGAACTCTGCTAATTTATTCGCTGCAGTTGCATGTGCTGATTGCAAGTTCTCTAATCTATTCTTATTAGCGAAAACCTCATTGATTAAAGTATTTACTGATTGCTCAGTTGCACGAATTTCATTTTCTTTTAATAATTCATTGAATCCTAAAACAGAATCATGCTTCACTTGAATTTGAGCCTTCAAATCATTCACCACTAATTCTTGCGCTTGGATATCTTCTAATAATTTTTCCAAATTCTTAGCACGTCCAATTTTCTTCCCTTCGAATAATCCTACGCTACCTCCTGTTAATGTATACTTTCCTTTAACGTACTTACCCGTTTTTTCTAAAATAATTCCTGAATGATTTGCTTCTAAAGCTGCTTCATTCTCAGCAATAAATACATTGCCTAATAAATGGTTTGCTAAGGCAGCATATTTTGGATCAATTTCCACCACTGATAATGCAGCAATGGTATTAGCTGGTGCAGCATTTGCTTGTGCCCCACTTAATTGATCCAATAAGAAGAAATTAGCTTTACCTTTTTTATTTTCATCTAATAAATGAACAGCTTGTAAACCTTCTTTCAAATCGTTCACTACATAGTAGTTCAAATATGGTTCCAATACATTCTCTACTGCAGTTCGGTATGCTTCTTGCACGTAGATGATATCAGATAATATTGGCGCATTATGATTCCATCCTTCATTTTTATGTAAGAACTTAACACTCTCAGGATAACCCTCCATTGAGTCTACTAAACTCTTTAAAAGATCGTATTCGTTTTTCTTAGCATCTAAAATTCTAGACTGGTCTGCCAGAGAAGATCTTAATATTTCTAATGCTGATTGAGTTTCGAATATACTAGCTTTCGCTTTTTCATGTTGCTCTTGTAATGCAATTAAATGTGCTTTTTTCTCTGCTAAATCTGCTTCTTTATTAGCTAATTGTGTAGTAATCTCTTCGATTTGAGCAACACGGTGCGTTTGCTCTTCTTCGATCTGAATTTGAGATCTTTGAATATTTTGAATAGATGTATCTGCTACAGCTACTTTCTTCTCCGCATCAAATTGATTTCTTTGAATTTGATTGTATTGTTGACGTAAACTATCTAAAACAGCTCTTTGATCATCAAACTGGGTTCTCTTGTTGGATAATTCTACTTGTGATGCTTCTACTCTATTTTTAAAATCGTTGTAGATTTTTTCTTCTTCTACTACCTGCAATTTAGTATACTCTATTGAGTCACCAATTGTTTTTACTTGTCCTTCTGCTCTTTCTAAAAATTCTTGTAAACCTTTTTCTTTATCGTTTAAATAATCTAAACGCTGAGCGGCTAAATTTTTATCATTCTCTTTGGTTCTTAATTTTTGAACCAAGTCATTGAATT
>JALRFB010000209.1 GCA_023256555.1 Sediminibacterium sp.
CCTGTAATTTTTTCTATAATTAATGCCATTAAAACATAGTTGGTATTACAATATCTAAAAACTCTATCAGGATTGGCAGCAGGAGCAGGACGCTTTTGCACCATATAATCCAACACATCTTGATTGGTGTATGTACCTTCTTTGAAAGGTTTATCGTTCTGAATCAATTTTAATTTCTTTACCCATCTGCCTCTTTTATTTTTCACTTTTACAGAAGTATATTTTCTTGATTCCATAAAATAAGTATAGTCAGGCAAACCACTTCTGTGGGATAATAGTTGTTCAATAGTTACTTCTGTATATGGGAAATTGGGCAAGTATTTTGTTACTGGAGCTTTTAGATCTAGTTTTTCTTGCTCCCAAAGTTTCATAGCTACCATCGCTGTAAAAGTCTTTGAAACGGATGCCAAATGAATAGAAGTTTCTGGAAGCACTGGTGTCTTTTGGCCAATATTTGCATATCCTTTATAATCCTCAAAAATGATCTCTCCATTTTTTGCAACCAAGATTTGACCACTAAAACCTTTATTGCCTAGTAACTTTTCATATTTGGCTTTCACCTCTGTGTTTAATCTATCACGTTCTGTATCCGATAACTTGGTATAAGAAAAACTAGGGGTATTTAAACCTTCTTGGTATTTAGGGCCTTGTGAAGTACCACATGCACAAATCAAAACAAATAAGGTACTTAATAGTGAAATTCTCACGATCATCTGTTAGTTATTAAAGGGTAGTACAAAAATAACGATCAAAATGCATAAAATATTGTGAATGAAGAAAGAAGCGGTTAATTTTTTTTAACTTTGTTGCATGAGCACTTCTATTAAAACCAGTTATCCTAAGGACAAGATCAAAGTTTTATTTCTAGAAAATATTAGTGATGCAGCGGTACAGTACTTTAAAATACAAGGGTATACCGATGTTAAGAAAATTTCAGGTGCTCTAAGCGAGGAAGAATTGATTAAGGTTATTAAAGATGTGCATATTCTTGGTATCAGATCCAAAACTTTTATTTCAAAAAAAGTAGTGGATAGCGCAAAGAAATTACAAGCCATTGGATGTTTTTGTATTGGTACCAATCAGGTAGACATGAAAGCTTGTAAGCAAAAAGGTATTGCAGTTTTTAATGCTCCTTATAGCAATACCAGATCTGTTGCTGAATTAGTCATTGGCTCTAGTATTATGTTGATTAGAAAAATCATTGACAAAAATAATGCTGCTCATAAAGGCATTTGGAATAAAGAAGCAAAAGGTAGTTTTGAATTAAGAGGAAAAACATTAGGCTTAATTGGTTATGGTAATATTGGTACTCAAACCAGCATCATGGCAGAAGCGATGGGCATGAAAGTGAAATTTTATGATATAGAAACAAAATTGCCATTAGGTAATGCTCAAGCTGTAAAATCTATTAAAGAATTAGTAAGCTCTGCTGATATTATTTCTTTGCATGTTCCTGAAACAAGTGCTACAAAAAATTTGATCAATAAAGATGTTTTAAAACAGTTCAAACAAGGTTCGATTTTAATTAACTACGCTAGGGGAGAAGTAGTAGACTTAGACGCTTTAGCAGCTGCTTTAAAATCAAAACATATAAGTGGTGCTGCTATTGATGTTTATCCTTGGGAGCCAGAAAAAAATGGTGATACATTTGAAACTCCATTACAAGGATTATCCAATGTAATTCTAACTCCACATATTGGTGGGTCAACAGAAGAGGCACAAGAAAATATTGGAGAAGATGTGAGTATTAAATTATACCAATACTTAGAAAGAGGCGTTTCTAATGGTTCTTTATCTATTCCAACCATTAGCTTACCTCCTGTAGATGGGGCACATAGAATTTTACATATTCATAATAATGTTCCGGGTGTATTAAGTGCAATCAATACGGTGATGTCTAAAAATAAAATCAATATTGTTGGACAATACCTGAAAACGAATGATGAAATTGGCTATGTTGTTTTAGACGTGGATTCAAAATTATCTAAAACAGCTTTAGCATTATTAAAAGAAGTAAAAGAAACTATTAGAGTTAGATTATTGTATTAATCTTAGCTAGGCTAATTGCTTTTTCATTGCAACAATTTCATCTATATCTACTCCTGTAAATAACATTTGCTCCTGCATACTTTCTTTGTTGAATTGCATGGAAGAAGGATAATTTTTTCTAGCTGAACTATGTATTTCTTTTGCACTGGTAGTGCTAATAATTTCTGCAATATTGGATGCTCTTACACCACTTCCTGGCATAATAATAATTCTGTCATTTGCTATTTCTACCAACTCTTTTAACAAGGGGATTGCATTGCCAGCATTAGG
>JALRFB010000020.1 GCA_023256555.1 Sediminibacterium sp.
AACTTACTAATTTGCTATAGTTGAACTCGTGATTCTTTACAAATGGAATTGTAGTAATAGGTGTTTTTACTTTAACAAAACGACGCTCTACTCCATTAATATTTCTAACTACTACATCTGCACCTTTAGCAATATGCTCTCCTTTTTGAAGATTAGCTGAGATATTTGTTGAGATAATCTCACGCTCTACTGTAACAGCATTACTGAAATATAAAGTCACTCCAATTATAACCCCCAAGCCAACTTGACCAATAACTTTTGATAAACCAGCTAAGCCATCGCTATTTTGTTTTTTGTAAGCTTCTCCTTTGCTTTGAGCTTCTTTACGTGCACGAATTTTAAAATAATCATCCAAAAAGCCAATTAATCCAAGCCATACTGTACACAAAATCATTAATCGGATATAAACCTTATCTAAATTGGCAAATAATATTGTTGGAATTAAAATACTCAATAGAATAATAATACCTCCCATTGTAGGAGTTCCCTTTTTTTGTTGCTCACCCGCCAATCCTAATTCTCTTACAGTTTCTCCAATTTGTTTTTTCTGTAAGAATAAAATCATTTTTTTACCAAACACTGTAGCTATAAACAAAGACAATAAAATAGCCATTGCAATTCTTGATGTCAAAAATTGAAAAGCGCCCAATCCTGGTATATTGAATGATTTATGTAGCCAAGAAAATAATTGGTATAGCATGGGGATTATTTTTCTAATTCTTTAAATAGATTAAACAATGTCTCTTTATCATCAAAATGTGTTTTCACACCTTTAATTTCTTGGTACTTCTCATGACCTTTTCCAGCTACCAAAATAATATCCCCTGGATTCGCCATACTCACTGCTGCTTTAATGGCTTCTTTTCTATCTACGATTTTGATATATTTTCTTTTAGCAGCACTTGTCAAACCTTGTTCCATATCATTTAAAATATCATTAGGATCTTCAGAACGTGGATTGTCACTGGTTAAAAAAACCTTAGTACTTAAATCACATGCTACTTGAGCCATAATAGGTCTTTTACTTTTATCTCTATCTCCACCACAGCCTACTACAGTAATTACTTGTTCTCCCCCTTTTTTCAATTTTGCAATAGTTTCTAATACATTTTCTAAAGCATCTGGGGTATGAGCATAATCTACAATGCCAATAATATTGGTATTACTAATAGTATAGTCAAATCTTCCTTCTGCACCAGTTAATGCACTCAATACAGTTAACACTTTCTCTACTGGTTCTCCTAATTGAATAGCTACTCCAAAAACCGCTAAGAAATTATAAGCATTAAAAATGCCAATTAGTCTACAATGCACTTCTTTGTCATTCACCAATAAAACCAATCCTGTCAATTGATTTTCTAAAATTTTTCCTTTATAATTAGCAGGTGCATGTATAGCATATGTTAATTTTTTTGCTTTGGTATCCACCAACATATTGGCACCATTTTGATCGTCTAAGTTGGATAAAGCAAATGCATTGCTTGGCAAATGATCGAAAAATGATTTTTTAACTGCTAAATATTCTTCAAATGTTTTATGATAATCTAAATGATCTAATGTGATATTAGTGAATGCAGCACCCACAAATTGAATACCAGTAATTCTATGCTGATGAATAGCATGACTACTACATTCCATAAACACATGTGTGCATCCTGCTTCAACCATTTGATTCAATAAGGCATTCAATTGAATAGCATCAGGCGTAGTATGTGTGGAAGGAACAATAGTCTTTCCAATATGATTTTCTACGGTACTAATTAAACCACAGGTATATCCTAATTGGGTAAATAGTTTAAACAATAAAGTTGCTACAGTCGTTTTACCATTGGTGCCAGTCACGCCTACCATTTTTAATTGAGTAGAAGGCGAATCATAAAATTGATGAGCCATTATTGCCACAGCTTCATTAGAATTGGCTACTACTATATAAGTAATACCTTCCACCAATGAAGTTGGGAGGTTTTCACATACAATTACAGTAGCCCCTTTTTCAATTGCAGTGGTAATAAATTGATGCCCATCTGCTTGTACACCTTTGATAGCAACAAAAACTGTATCTGCAGTTACTTTTCTTGAATCTATTTGAATAGCATCAACAGCAATATTAGTTGAACCAACTACTTCTCTGATAGCTACACCAAATAATATGTTTTGTAAAGCTTTCATTAATTTAATTCAATGATGATGGGTTGACCTTTTGTGATATATGCACCTTGAGCAATACTTTGTTTTATTACCCTACCTTTCCCGATACATTTTACCTGCAGACCTTTTTTCTCACATAACCATAAAGCATCTTGTAATTTTAAACCACTGATGTCTGGCATAGTAGAATCAGAAACCACTCTTGCAGCTGCTTTTGCCGTTTTACCAGCACCATTTAAATTCACCCAATTATTGTTTGGAATAGTTGAGTCTAGGTAAGGAAGATTTATTTTTTTAGCAATTACTTGTAATGATGGTTTTGAAACTGCATATTGAAATGCCTGACTATCTTTTAATGCAATTGCTGGAGTAATATTTGTTTTATTATGAATATAGGTGGAATACAATCTGTCGGATATTTCTTTGAATACTGGACCTGCCACTGAAGCACCATAAAAAGGATATGCATGTGGCTTATTTTTAATAATTACTACAATGGTATATTGCGGATTCTCTGCAGGAAAATAGCCTGCAAAAGAAGATTGGTAAATTTTATCAGCATAACCTTTATTACCATTCGCCACTAAAGCTGTACCAGTTTTACCAGCTACTTTATATAAACTGTTTTTAAATAAAGTTTTTGCTGTACCATTAATACAAACACCCTCTAATGCAGTTTGTAAATCTCTTAAAGTGCTTGGTTTTACTAATTGAGGATTGTATACAGTAGGAGAAAAACTTTTAATAACTCTACCTTCCTCTTGAATTGCATTCACCAAATATGGCTTCATCATTACCCCATTATTTGCAATGGCATTATATAGTACTAAAGTTTGGATAGGTGCAATCGCAATATTATAACCAAATGCCATCCATGGTAAAGTAGTTGGGCCATATAATTTATCTCCAGGCTTGGTAATCTGAGGTCTTCTTTCTCCAATTAAATCAATCCCTGAAAGAGAATCCAATCTAAGTTTTGTAAGATGTTTATAATAAGCATCTATGTTATTACTGTAATGTGCCATGGCAATTTTTGCCATACCCACATTCGAACTTTCTTCAAATGATTCTAAAACAGTTGCCTGATGCTTGCCATGCTTTTCAGAATCCCATACAGTTTGTCCTACTACTTTCCACTCACCCCCCTCTAAATCTAAGGTTGAATTTAAATTCACTTTACCATCCTCCAAAGCACTTAACAAAGTCACTAGTTTAAATGTAGAACCAGGCTCTGTTGGCGTAATGGCATAGTTTAAATCTTCTTTATAAACACCTTCTGAAATTTTACCCAAATTAGCAATGGCTTTTATCTTACCTGTCTTCACTTCCATCACCATTGCAACTCCCCATTGAGCCTGATTTTTTATCATCATTTTATTCAATGCATTGGTAGTTACTTCTTGAATAAATACATCAATATTACTTACAATATCTTTGCCTGTTTCTGGAGCAATTTCAAATTCACCTTCTTGAACCGGCACTGTAACACCACCAGCAATGGCGCGAACTAACTGCCTTCCATTACGTCCTCTTAAAACAGTATCATAAGACAACTCTAATCCAACACTGTTTTGCTCTCTTGCTAAACCAATTGTTCTATAACCCATATTTTGATATGGATTCAATCTAACATTGCGCTCTTGCGCAATCATACCACTCTTATATCTTCCAACTTTAAACATTGGAAATTTAGCTAGTGCTAAATATTGTCTATAATCAATCTTCTTCTTTAATTCATAATTTGGTTCTCTTGCTTCAAAAGCTTTTGTCAATTGATCTTTGTATTGTGCTGCAGATTGGTCTTTAAATAGATCTGCCAAAGCAAGAGATAAAGAATCGATATTCTCTCTAAATAATTTGCCATTTTTTTCATGCAAAGGCTCTACTCTAAAATCAATATAAATGTCAAATTGAGGCACATTGGTACTTAACATTTGACCATCTTCACTATAAATAGTACCTCTTGCTGCAGGTATTTCTGCAATACGTTGATGCAAGCTATCGCTTAAACCTCTCCAATAAGATCCTTGCACTTGTTGGATATAAAACGCTTTGCCCAGTATAGCTAGACAAACTAATACTACTAAAATGTAGCTTAAATAAACCCTCCACAATATGTCGCGTTTTACATCCATTATTTATTGTTGATTGGGTTTAAATTTCTTTTTTCAATTTGAATTCTTATGGGCATTTC
Source organism: Sediminibacterium sp. (assembly GCA_023256555.1). Taxonomy (GTDB): domain Bacteria; phylum Bacteroidota; class Bacteroidia; order Chitinophagales; family Chitinophagaceae; genus Sediminibacterium. Next base: position 4,343 of record JALRFB010000020.1, read on the forward strand.
TTTTCCAACTACTAAACCATAAGGTGCCATTGCATTCTCCATTTGAACAGCGCCACTTTTTTGCATTAATTCTGCTTTTAAAGTTTTGTATTCAAACTGTAATTCCTTTAACTCTTTCTGTGTTGAATTAATTTTTCTAATAGTCTTATCCGTCAAATGACCATTGGCGATATAAAGTATCGCTATGAAAGCCAAGAACAAGAAAAATCCTGTGTTCATGACAATCCACTGATAGTTGAGAATGCTTTTGAGCGCATTCTTAGGGCTTGTTTTTACGGGTACGGACATACTATTTATACTCTTTCGGCAGCGCGCAATTTTGCGCTTCTGCTTCTATTGTTTTCTTTCATCTCTTTGTCAGAAGCCATTACAGGTTTTTTTGTAATGATGTTCCAAACTTTTTCTCTAGGGTTAGAAAGAAAAGGATTGGAAGGATTTTCTTCTTCTGGAGCAACTTTAAAAGCATTTTTTACCATTCTATCTTCTATCGAATGGAAAGTGATGATTACTGCACGTCCTCCTGGCTTAATCACTTCGGATAATTGTGCAAGAAAATCTGACAACACTTCCATTTCTTCATTCACTACAATTCGAATGGCTTGAAATACTTGTGCCCAGTATTTGTTTGGATTTCCTTTCACTACAGGCGCGATCAGTGTTTTAAAATCTTGTACTGTGTTTAACTTTACATGCTTTCTGTTGTCTACAATATGTTTTGCCAATGTTTTAGAATTGGTTACTTCACCATACTGCTCGAACATTTTGTGTAATTCAGTTTCGCTAAAGCTTTCAATAACTTGTGCTGCTGTTCTAGTTTGACGTTGATCCATTCTCATATCAAAAGGACCATCAAATCTTGTAGAGAAGCCTCTAGTGCCTTCGTCAAATTGATGACTACTCACCCCCAAGTCTGCTAAGACACCATCTACTTGGTGTATCTTATGCAATCTTAAAAACCTTTGCAGGTACTTGAAATTTTCTGGAATAAAAACAATGCGTTCGTCATTAGGCAAGTTATTCTTAGCGTCTGCATCTTGATCAAAAGCTATTAAACGACCTTTAGGTCCTAGCTTAGATAAAATACCTCTACTATGTCCACCTCCTCCAAATGTTGCATCTACATATACACCATCAGGTTGTATATTTAAATATTGCATTGTTTCGTGAAATAATACCGGTATATGATAATCAGAAGAAGGAATAGTGGATGTAGGGTTAGTCATCTTATTTCCTTAGTCTTTTTTATTAATACCTGACATTACTTCTTGCGCCAGATTACTAAATTCATCTGCAGAGAAATCCTCAAAGAGCTTTTTATAGGTACTTGCATCCCAAATTTCGAAACGGTCTAATGCGGCTGCTAAAACAATCTCTTTTCCTGGTAAAGCAAACTCTCTTAAAGTTGGAGGTAATAATAAACGGCCAGCGCCATCCATTTCTACCTCGGTTGCTCCACCCAAAAATTGACGTCTAAACTGACGCACTTTGGGATCAAAGTCGTTCAACTGGCTAATCTTGTCTAATATCTTCTGCCAGCTATTTAACGGATAAAGTGTCAAACACTTCTCAAACCCTCTACTAACAATAAAGCGTGTCTCCCCTTCTGCCAGCTGTTTTTTCAAACTGCCGGGAACCAGGAAACGCCCTTTAGCGTCTATAGTTGATTGATATTCTCCGTGAAATCCTGTCATTGTGAATAATTAGCGTGATTTTTACCACTTGTTCACACAAAATAACACTTTTTACCACTTTCGAAGCACAAATAGGCTATTCTAGTTTTCCACAAGAAATAAACCGGCCTGAAAATCAATACCATAGCCGATTGTAGATAAAATCGACCATTTTTTGGGAAGAATGACTGTTAAAAGCTGTGGATAACCCTTTTTTTTAGGTTTATAACTGGTGAATTAGCATGAAAATGAGGTCTTTGAGTACATTTGCAGCATGTTTATAAAGCCAAATATTGAAATAGCATCTTTTGATTATATACTTCCAGAAGAAAAAATAGCGTTTACACCTGCTAGCAATAGAGCAGATAGTAAATTATTAGTTTGGGATAAAGAGATTATTGAAACATCACAATACAAACATATAGCCAATTTTCTTCCCTCCAACGCTGCATTGTTTTTTAATAATAGTAAAGTGATTGCTGCTAGACTTTTTTTTGAAAAGCAAACCAATAATGGGCAATCCAATATTGAAATATTTTGTTTAGAACCTTCAGCAAATTTTACTCCTATGATTAAAGCAATGGAATCCACAAAAAGCGTTGATTGGTTTTGTTTAATTGGAGGTGCTAAAAAATGGAAAGAAGGAATATTAACTAAAGAAATTTTTATTGAGGATAAATTAATTCATTTCAACGCAGAAAAATTAGCACAAGAAAATGGACAATACTTAATTCGATTTTCTTGGAATAATGAATCAATTAGTTTTTCTGAATTACTTACACATATTGGTAATATACCTTTACCCCCTTATATAGAACGCGCAGCAACTACAGAAGATAAAGACAGGTATCAAACCACTTATGCAAAAGAAGAAGGATCAGTAGCTGCCCCTACTGCGGGATTACATTTTAGTAAAGAAGTTTTTGAGCAACTAGCTACAAAAAATATTCAAACTAATTTTTTAACATTACATGTTGGGGCTGGAACTTTTATGCCTGTTAAAGTAGCAACAATTGACGAACATGTTATGCATGCTGAGTTTATTGATGTTGACATTAATACAATACAACATTTGATTAAACTATTAGATGCTCCAAATAAAGAAAATATTGTAGCAGTGGGAACTACTTCTCTTAGAACATTGGAGTCTTTATATTGGCTAGGTGTACAACAATTCAATGCACAACAAAAAGACAATTATGTACATAATCCAACCCTCAACCTTACTCAATGGGAGGCTTATGAATTAGAAACTAATCAGATAAATCCAACTTTGGCTTTATCTGCATTAATAAAACATCTTGAAAAAACTAAATCTACACATTTGTTTGCCAAAACACAATTGATGGTTACACCAGGCTATCATTTCAAAATATGTAATGCACTGGTGACCAATTTTCATCAGCCAAAATCCACACTATTGCTCATAATAGCTGCCATTACTGGAGACGAATGGAAAACCATTTATAATTATGCTTTAAACAATCAATTTAGATTTTTAAGCTATGGGGATGGTTCTCTTTTATGGATCAATAAAAACTAAATTATTTTCCAATAGGTAAAAGTAAAGTAATAGTAGTTCCCTTACCTAAAGCAGAATCTACTTTGATGGTTCCTTTATGAATATCCATTACCCACTTTACATAACTCATACCTAAGCCAAATCCTTTTACATTGTGGATATTGCCAGAATGTGCTCTATAAAATTTTTCAAAAATATGTTTAGCAGTATCGCTATCCATGCCAATACCTTTATCCTGAAATGCAATTTGAATTTTATTGCCTACAGTAGAAGTTTTAATAGTTATATCAATACTATCTTGTGAATACTTTATGGCATTGTCAATTAAATTAGAGAAAACATGTAAAAGATATTCTTCGTCTGCTTGAATTACCGGAGGATCAGCTTCTAAAATAGTCTCTACATTGGAAGGTTTCGCTTCTAATTGTAATTTAAAGCTGTCTAAAACCCCAAAAATTAAATCATGTACATCAACTGGTTGTGTATTTAATTCATACTCTTTCTTTTCTAATTGAGCTGCTTGCAAAATCACTTCCACATGTTTATTCATTCGAACGTTTTCTTCTTTAATAATGTTACTAAAATAAGAAACTGCATTAGAATCTGATTGTACTTTACTGGTCTTTAATGCATCTACTGCTAAAGAAATAGTTGCCAATGGTGTTTTTAATTCATGCGTCATATTATTAATAAAATCACGCTTTATTTCATTCAGTTTTCGTTGTACAAGCAAAGACCTTAATGTAATAAAGAAAGCTGTAAATACAATTAAAATAAACAAAACTGCACCAACAATTACCCATCTCAATGTTTGCAATAAGTAAAATCGAACATTAGGAACTATAATAATAATTGTTTCAAAGGGACCAACAGGCTCTATGACATCTTGAGGCATAATGGTTACCCTTGTTTGTAAACTATTGATATCATCCATATAGGCGACTTCAAATTTTTTACTCATCATCTCAATCTTGCCCTTTTTGTCCGAAACGGCGAATTCGTAACCCAATCCTATGAGTCCATTTTTTTCTAATGCATTGGTGATTTTAGTTTGTAAATCATTATAACTAAAAACATCTGCAACACTTGACTCATCAAAATTATGTAAATGATATTCTTCTTTTAAAGACAGCCCTCTTTTAGGTAAACGCAAAGACAAACCACTGGTCATTTTCTTACTGATATCATTGGAGACAATTAAAGCTGATTGATTGATTTTATCACTTAATTGATTCTTTTGCAAAATAAATAAACCCTGCAACCAAGTAATTTGAATAAATAGAATACCCAAAATAGAGAGGGCAATTAAAGTAAATATTACTGGGAAGGTTTTTCTCATAGGATACAAATTACAAAAAAAATCCTTCCCGTTGTATCGGGAAGGATTCCTATAAATGATAATTTTTTGTTATTATAATACGCCTTCTATTAAAACCGTGGTTTTATTATTAAGTACTTCTACAAAACCTCCTTTGATAGAATAGGTTTCAGAAGGATTAGATTTATGTAATACCTTAACCTGACCCACACCTAATGCACTTACCAATGGAGCATGCTTATCTAATATTTCAAATAAACCATTGATGCCAGGTAATTGAACACCTTGCACATCTCCACTAAATAATTTCTTCTCCGGTGATAATATTTCTAATAACATGAATTCTTCTTTAATAATTAAGCCATCATCTTCTTACCTTTCTCAATAGCATCTTCTAAAGTACCTACCAAGTTAAATGCAGCTTCTGGATACTCATCCACTTCTCCATTCATAATTGCATTAAAACCTCTGATAGTATCTTCAATAGATACAAACACTCCTTTTAAACCTGTAAATTGTTCTGCTACATGGAATGGTTGAGATAAGAAACGTTGAACACGACGTGCACGAGATACTACTAACTTATCTTCATCACTTAATTCATCCATACCTAAGATGGCAATAATATCTTGTAACTCTTTGTATCGTTGTAAAATCATTTTAACTCTTTGAGCACAATCATAATGTGCATCACCTACAATTGCAGGAGTTAAGATTCTTGATGTTGAATCTAATGGATCCACCGCAGGGTAAATACCTAAATCGGCAATTTTACGAGATAATACTGTTGTAGCATCCAAGTGAGCAAAAGTAGTTGCAGGAGCTGGATCCGTCAAGTCATCCGCAGGTACGTATACCGCTTGTACTGAAGTAATTGAACCATTTTTAGTAGAAGTAATACGCTCTTGCATCAATCCCATTTCTGTAGCCAATGTTGGTTGGTAACCTACTGCAGATGGCATACGACCTAATAAAGCCGATACCTCAGAACCTGCTTGTGTGAAACGGAAGATATTATCTACGAAAAATAAGATATCCTTTCCTTTACCTGTACCATCTCCATCACGGAAATATTCAGCAATGGTCAAACCACTCAATGCAACACGAGCACGTGCTCCTGGAGGTTCGTTCATTTGTCCAAATACGAAAGTTGCTTTTGAATCTTTTAATTCATCTAAGTTTACTTTACTCAAATCCCATCCACCTTCTTCCA
>JALRFB010000210.1 GCA_023256555.1 Sediminibacterium sp.
TGGATATTCATACCAAACATCATCTTAAAATTATAGAAGATATTATTTCTCAAACTCTATAATATGCTCTGAAGCATATTCATCGTCACCTGGTTTAATACGCTTTACAAAAAATCTTGCTCGCTTACCCAATTTAAGAGAGGTACGTCTTTCTTGAATATCTTCTTCTGTATCCAAAGGTTGTAAAGAGGGATACCATAAAATATATCCTGGTTTTTGAAATACTAATACAGGCTTAGTCCATTGTTGACTATTGCTTCCAATTCCTAAATCTTTGTTTTTATTAAAAGAGATATAAATCTTATCTCCTTCCCAAGATTTTCCTTCAACCTTGCCCATCATCATCACCCAACAATCTAAATAACTATTCCAACTAACTGAAGGTCCCCAATGAAAACCACCAGTGGGCGAAGATGCTGCACCACCTCCTTCGCTTGGAGCAATTTGCAATGAGGCAACAGGTTTACCAAAACTATTATGTGCAATGGTAAACGCTTTACCATCCCAACGCTTTGCTTTACCTATTGGATTATCTAAATCTTTTAATGCAATACGAGCAATACTAATACATTGACCTGAAGCTTCTTTAATTGGGTCATAAGTTTTTGCATCATAAACACCAGGGTAGCCATACTCACCATAAAAGATATATAAATAATCTCCGCTTGCAATGGCAGATGGGTCACCCACACCCCCAGCAAATGTATTAGATGTATTATGTGGTTTTAAAATCATTCTTGGATCTAGGTCTTCCAGAATAATGCCTTTGTTATCCCAAGACTTTCCCCCATCTATAGATTTCATGATTCCAATTCTACAAACAGCAGCAGGGCTTTCTGGTCCAGTTAAACCCTGTGGCCATAATTTACTATTGGTATAACCTTCTTTTGTTTTTGGATCATAGGGCAAAGTAATTGGATAGTTCTCGTTGTGATATAAAGCATATAATGTATGTCCTGATTTATCCTGCTTATCTTGATACACTGTTTCAAACCATACAGCTCCATGCAAACCTTTTTGTCCCACCGGAACATTTAAGGGCATAGATGGATCGTGAAACTGTTCAGCTGCATTTTTAAATACCTGATTGGCATTAGGACCATCGGAGTATTTTAAATTTTTTGAATAACCCCATAAAGGGTCTTCACCATATTTACCTGGGAAAATTCTGAAAGTATCTGCCACCCATGCTTCTGCCATATTACAGTCCACAAAAGAATTAAAACTCACTTTTGGAACAGGTATTAATTTAAACTTTGGACCTTGAGGCTCTTGGAAAAAGAAATGAGTCAACCAAGTTAAGATGATTAAAAATGGCATTGTAATCTTATTTGTTTATGTAATCTACTAAATTTATTAACTTCAGTAAAATATGTATCGATGAAATATTCTATCATTATTATCTTCTCTATTCTTATGATTAACAATAGTATACAAGCACAATACAAGCCTTTATATAAAACTATACCCAATCAAATTATAGTACCCAACGAAGAAAGAGAGGATCCGTATGAAGACATCTTAATTGTTAGTAAAGTAACAGAACCCGCTTACCAGTATTTTAGAGTGAAAGAAGATACTATTAAAAGACCTTGTGTAGTTATTTATCCTGGTGGAGGATATTTTATTTTAGCGACTAGTCATGAAGGCGTGGATGTGGCGAAGTTTTTTAATAGCATTGGAATGAATGCAATGGTAGTAAAGTACCGTATTCCAAATGATAAAGCACAAATTGATAAATCAATTGCTCCCTTACAAGATGCACAACAGGCCATGCTTTTAGCAAGAACCAATGCTGCTGATTGGGGAATCGATGCAAATAAGATTGGTATTATGGGATTCTCTGCGGGTGGACATTTAGCTGCAAGCTTATCCAGTCATTATGCTGATATAAAAATTGAAAATCCTCAGCATCTTTCTTTGAGACCTAATTTTCAAATTTTAATTTATCCAGTTATAACTATGAAAGATTTTGGTCATGCAGGATCTAAAGAAAATTTAATTGGAAAAAATCCTACAGAAAGTCAGATACAATATTATAGTAATGAATTAAATGTAGATTCAAAAACACCACCCGCATTTATAGTACATGCAAAAAATGATGATGCAGTGCCTGTTCAAAATGCATATGAGTATGATAAAGCATTAAAGGCCAATAAAGTTTCTTCAACACTTTATTTATATGAAAAGGGAGGACATGGTTTTGGTATGAAAAATCCTACAGCAACAGAACAATGGACTACTCCATTAACTGCATGGCTCCATGAAAGAAAAATAATCTAAACTATTTGTTCTCTGCTCTTCTTCTTG
>JALRFB010000211.1 GCA_023256555.1 Sediminibacterium sp.
ATCCCCACCTGTTCCTGCTCTTAATTCAATAATGGCATTCTTATCATCCTGAGGATCTTTTGGAATCAATAATTTAGTTAATTCTTTTTCCAAATTATCTTTCTCTGTTTCTAATTCAGGCAATTCCATTTTAGCCAACTCTCTCATATCTGCATCATCACCATTCAAACTATCTTTTGCAAATTGATAGTCTGCTAAAACTTTTACATATCTTAAATAAGGTTGTACGATTTTTTCTAAGGAACGGTATTCCTTACTCATTTTACCAAATTCTGATTGGTTATTGATGATTTCTGGATTGGTCAAAGCCACCCCAACTTGGTCAAATCTTGCTTTTATGGCTTCTAATTTGTCTAACATAGTCGATTTTCTGTGCGCAAAAATAGTTATTTTAGTTGTCAATTAAAACAATCCCTTTGTATGAAATACTTAGTACCCCTTTTTATGGCATTATCTATTGGTAGTCAGGCTCAATCCATACACTTTAAGTCGGTGGTAGTGGATACACATAATGACGCTGTAACTGCTTGTATAGAGAAAAAAGTAAGTCTAGATCAAGACCTAAAAGGGATTAATCATTCTGATTTAAAAAGATTCAAAGAAGGAGGATTGGATTATCAGTTATTCTCTATTTGGTGCGACGGAGATAAAAAAAATCCATACGCTTGGGCGATGAGAGAAATGGACACTCTGGATGCAGTTGCTGCAAGAAATCCTGATAAAATGGTGGTGGCAAAAAATTGGAAGCAAATTGAACAAGCTTTAAAAGAAGGAAAATTGGTTGCTCAATATGGAGTTGAAGGTGGACATATGATTGAGGATGACATTAATAGATTAGATACATTTTATAAAAGAGGAGTTAGATACATGACATTGACTTGGAACAACTCTCCAAGTTGGGCAAGCTCACATGCTGATGAAAAAAGCTCAAGTTATTCTGGACCAAGAGGCTTAACTCCTTTTGGAAAACAAATCATTCAAAGAATGAATCAACTTGGAATCATAGTAGATATTTCACATGTAGGTGAAGCTACTTTCTGGGATGCTATCAAAACAACTACAAAACCTGTAATTGCATCACATAGCAATGCTTATAGTATTTGTCCGGTGACTAGAAATTTAAAAGACGATCAAATTATTGCAGTGGGTAAAAATGGCGGGGTGATTCATCTAAACTTTTTCTCTGCATTTGTAGATAGTACTTTCCAAGCTAAAAACATGGCTTTCAGAAAAAAACATAAAGCCGAATTAGACTCATTATTAGCCACTGGAATCCAACAAGAATATGCACAATCTACATTAGCAGAAAAATACAAATCAGAATCTGATGCTAATAAGCCTGACATCGAAGCATTGATGAAACACTTGGATCATATAGTGAAATTAATTGGCGTGGATCATGTTGGATTAGGATCTGATTTTGATGGCATTGATTCTGCTCCAAAACAATTAAGAACGGTAGTAGATTACCCAGAGTTTACCAAAGCATTAATTAAAAGAGGCTATTCAGATAAAGATATTGCGAAGATCTTAGGAGGAAACTTTTTGAGAGTGTATAGAGCAAATAATGTTAATTAAATAAAAAAAATATTTAGTAGCTAAGCAATTTTTGCATTTGCTCTTCCAATCTTGCATTGGCTAGATATTGTTTTTCTAATTCTATATTGAAAGGAATAGGGGTATCTAAAGATGCGCATCGCATCACTGGTGCATCTAATTGTTGGAAACAATGCTCTGCTATCCATGCAGCAATGTCTGCACCAATACCACCTGTTAAATTATCTTCATGTAGTACCAATACTTTGCCAGTACTTGCAACCGCTTCAGCAATTGCATCATAATCCATTGGCGCTAGTGATCTTAGATCTAAGATGGTTATAGATAAATCTGGATTTTTTTCTTGATAGGCTTTTGCCCATACTACACCCATACCATATGTGATAATCGTTGCTTCTGTTCCTCTTGCAACAAAATGCGCTTTACCTATAGGCAATTGATAATAAGCATCAGGCACTTCGCCTTCTAATTTTCTGTACAAGGCTTTATGTTCAAAAAATAATACTGGGTTAGGATCTAATATTGCAGCAATTAATAATCCCTTCGCATCTGCAGGATTACTTGGATACACTACTTTCAAACCTGGTACATGCGTAAACCATGCTTCATTAGATTGAGAGTGAAATGGACCAGCACCTACTCCAGCTCCCGTTGGCATTCTTACTACCACATCTGCATTCTGCCCCCATCTATAATGAATCTTTGCAAGATTGTTGACTATCTGATTAAAGCCTAC
>JALRFB010000212.1 GCA_023256555.1 Sediminibacterium sp.
CTTATCAAGGCACAATTGGTGTATTAGATACCAAAACAAATGATGAAGTAGGTGTAATGGTTGCTCCAGTACAATATCAATCTTTACAGCCTAAAGACATGCAATTCCGTTTTAACTGGAATGCTCCCATTGTTCGTTCATTACACGAAGACGCATATTATCATGCGGGTAATATTTTATTTAAGACAACTGATTTAGGAAAATCTTGGAAAGCCATTTCTCCAGATTTAACAACACATGATACTACCAAGATGGGTATGAGTGGCACACCTTATACCAATGAAGGAGCAGGTGGTGAAAACTATTGTACTATTTCTTATGTAATTGAATCTCCACATGAAAAAGGTTTGATTTATACAGGTAGTGACGATGGTTTGGTGCATATCACTAAGGATGGTGGAGCATCATGGACTAATATTACACCTGATGGTGTGAAAGGAACATTAGTCAATGCAATTGAAGTGTCTCCATTTGATAAGGGTACGGTATATATTGCAGTGAATAAATATAAGTTCAATGATTTTACTCCATTGATATATAAGTCAACTGACTATGGTAAAACATGGACTAAGTTAACCGATGGTATACCTTATGGTGCTTTTGTCAGAGTAGTTAGAGAAGACACACAAGTGAAAGGTTTATTATATGCAGGAACCGAAACTGGTTTTTATATTTCAAATGATGCTGGTGCACATTGGAGACAATTGCAATTAAATTTACCAGTAGTGCCTATTACAGATTTAAAATTGCATCAAAATAAATTATTGGCATCAACCCAAGGCCGTGCATTTTGGATTTTAGATGATATGGCACCAATTAGAAAAGCAGCTTCTTCATTCACTAACGAATATCAATTATTACCCGTAAGCGATGTTTATAGAATAATGGGTGCAAGTCCACTAGACAGACAGTTTAGTGAAGAAGAAGAGCCTATCAAGATCAATACTACCATGGATAATCCAGCAACGGGTGCAGTATTGTATTATCATATTCAAAACAAAGACTCAGTTAAATCTTTGTCTATTGAAATTCTTGATGCTTCAAATAATGTAGTGAGAACTTATTATAAAGACAAACCAACAGCAACTACAAGTAATAATAGCATTGAATCTGATCCAAAAGTTGAAGTAAGATCTGGCTTGAATAGATTTGTGTGGGATTTACATTATGCAAATCTTCCAAGTATAGACAATGTCTATATTGAAGGAAGTAATGCAGGTAGAAAAGTCATTCCAGGAAATTATACAGTGAGATTAAAAATTAATGATACGGTGCTTTCTACTTCTGTAAAAGTATTAGCAGATCCAAGATTAAGTTATACTACAGCAGATTACGAAGCACAAGATAAGTATTCAAAATTAGCATCTGAAGATGTAGAGGCAATACATGTATCTGTGGTTCAAATGAGAAAAGTACAAGAACAATTGAATCAATTTGTAACAAGAGCCGAAGCAGCAAAGGGATTAGATTCTTTAGTGGCAAAAGCAAAATCATTGTTGACTACAATTAAAGATTGGGAAGAGCAATTAATTCAACCCAAATCACAGTCTAACGACGACGTGATTAATTTTGTCAATAAATTAAGTGCCAATATTATTTTTGTAAAGGGAGAGATTGATGGATCAGGCGCTTCGGCATTTGTAACTGAGGGACAAATTAAAAGATACAACGAGTTGCATGCAGAGTGGAAAACTTTAGAAACACAAAAAAATAATTTGTTAGCTAAAGACATTAAAGATTTCAATGAAGCTTGCAGAAAAGCGAATTGGAATATCATTGGCTTTGAAAATTAATTTAAATGGAATCCGTACAATGGGGAATTATTGGCTGTGGTAATGTAACCGAAGTAAAGAGCGGTCCTGCATTTAGTAAAGTAGATCATTCCACATTGGTAGCAGTAACAAGAAGGGATCCAATAAAATTAGCTGATTACGCAAAACGTCATGGAGTACCCATGACGTTTTTAGTTCCCTCTGATCTTATTACATCAGATGCAATTAATGCTGTATATATAGCTACTCCGCCCGATGTAAGAGAACAATATGCAATGGAGTCCATGCAATTAGGAAAGCCTGTCTATTTGGAAAAGCCCATGGCATTGGATTTGGATGCTTGTAAAAGATTACAGAAAGCCTCGATAGAACTAGGAGTAAAATTATCTGTTGCACATTATAGAAGAAATCTTCCACTATTTATGGAAGTGAAAAACTTATTGGATCAGGGACTTATTGGAGATATTAAAGAGCTAAGTATTACAATGCTCAAAAAAACAAATCTTGCTGCGAATGA
>JALRFB010000213.1 GCA_023256555.1 Sediminibacterium sp.
CGTGACGGATCTAAATTGAGCCAACCATTAAGTACTAAGTCTGATAAAAAGAAAAAGACAGATGGTGCTGAAGCAGAAGCTACTGAAGAAACAACAGGATCTCAATTAGTAGATTTAAGCAACTTGACAGTAGATGAATTATTAGAAGAAGTACAAAAGAGAATGACTACTTCAACTGATACCAAATTAAAGCGTCAATTATCACGTATCGTTGAGCGCAAATCTTTACCAGCTAAGCGTCGTGGCTTTACTCAAAAAGCAAGAATCGGTGGTCAAGTATTGTTCTTAAGAACGGGAGAATATGCAGATGGTACTGTAGGTGAATTATTCATCGACTTAGCAAAAGAAGGTTCTACATTACGTAGTTTGATGAACTGTTTTGCTATCTCTATCTCTGTTGGTTTACAATATGGTGTGCCTTTAGAAGAGTTTGTTGACAAGTTTGTATTTACCAAATTTGAACCATCAGGTATGGTAGATCATCCAAATATTAAAACAACCACTTCAATCGTTGACTTTATCTTCCGTTCATTAGCTTATGAATATTTAGGTAGAACAGATTTAGTACACGTATTGGATAAACCTACAGTAGAAAACTTAGGAGAGGAGGGAGATATTACCCTTGTGGGAAAGCCTGAATTGAGTAGCATTCGCGTAACAGCGCCTGCTGCTGCACCTGCTCCTGCGGCAAAAGCAAATGTTGCTGCTGCAGTTAATGAAGGTGGTACAATGGACAATGTAACTGCTGCTGCGAAGAGCATGCAAAGTGATGCACCTGCTTGTAGCACTTGTGGTCATATCACCATCAGAAGCGGTACTTGTTATAAGTGTTTGAACTGCGGAACATCAATGGGATGTAGTTAAATTTTCCGTACCCTATAGAATCCGAGACCACTCTTCATTGAGTGGTCTTTTTTTTGTCTTCGAATCGATTTTTTTCTTAAATTCATTCTTTAAAATTATCACGAGAAAACGATTGCCTTATGTCAGATTTTCAAGTTAAACAAGCGCCTAAAAAATACGACGCAGTTATTGTAGGTTCAGGTGCCGGCGGCGGTATGGCAGCTTATGTTTTAGCAAAAGCAGGATTAAAAGTTTGCTTATTAGAAGCAGGTCCTGATTATGATCCAGCAAAAAATTCTGCTCAATTAAAAAACCCTTGGGATTCACCTCGTCGTGGTGCAAGTTCAAAGTTTCGTCCATTCGGAGAATTTGATGGATGTTATTGGGGATGGGAAATTGATGGCGAACCCTATACACAAACAAAAGGTTCTGATACCTTTGAGTGGTGGAGAGCAAGAATGGTGGGCGGGCGTACCAATCACTGGGGGCGTATTTCACTTCGCTTTGGACCAAAGGATTTTAAAAGAAGAAGCATAGATGGTTTAGGCGACGATTGGCCAATTGGCTATGAGGATGTAAAACCTTACTACGATAAAATTGACAAATTAATTGGTGTTTACGGAACCAATGAAGGTTTAGAAAATGATCCAGATGGTATTTTCTTACCACCACCAAAACCACGTTTGCATGAATTAATGTTTAAGAAAGCAGCTACTTGTATTAATATCCCAGTAATTCCATCTCGTTTATCTATATTAACAAAGAAAATAAATGATGAGCGTGGTGTATGTTTTTATTGCGGTCAATGTAATCGTTCTTGTAAAGTATACGGTGACTTCTCCTCTTCTTCTGTATTGGTGAAGCCAGCGATTATGACAGGCAATGTTGATTTGATTACTGGTGCTATGGCACGTGAAGTGTTAACAGACAGAGAAGGAAAAGCAACAGGTATTTCTTATGTAAACAAAAATGATAAGCAGGAATATCAAATTAACGCTAAAGTAGTAATTCTTGGAGCGAGCACTTGTGAAACTGCACGTTTATTATTAAACTCAAAATCACAAAAACATCCAAACGGTTTAGCGAATAGCAGTGGTGTAGTAGGTCACTATTTACACGATTCAACAGGTGCTGCAATGGGTGGTGTGATTCCAAGTTTATTTGGCCGCAAGCGTTATAATGAAGACGGAGTGGGTGGTATGCACGTGTATACTCCTTGGTGGTTGGATAACAAAAAATTAGATTTTCCGCGTGGATACCATATTGAATATTGGGGTGGTATGAGCCAACCTAGTTATGGATTTGGAATGGGTATGCAAGGTATGAATGGAAAATTCCAAGTGAATGGAAAAACCAAAGAAGAAGGTGGATATGGTGCTTCTTTAAAAGAAGACGTTCGTTTCTTTTATGGCG
>JALRFB010000214.1 GCA_023256555.1 Sediminibacterium sp.
TAATTATTCAAGTAGGTGTTGCAGGAAGTTTTGATAAAAAGATTCCTTTAGGAAAAGTATTCGCCATTAAAGACGATTTTGCTGGAGATATTGGTGTGTATGAAAAGAAAAAATGGAAAGACTTATTTGATTTAAAATTAGATGGACCTAATGATCACCCTTACGAAAAAAAATCATTGCCCAATCCATTTTTGAATCAATTCAACTTGTTAAAACTTCCTACTAAAAAAGCAGTGACAGTCAATACCATTTCTACTAATAAAGCAGCCATAGATTTATTTAGCGGTAGATACAAAGCATCACTAGAATCTATGGAAGGTGCTGCACTACATTATATGGGAAGAGATTTGCATATTCCTTTTATTCAAATTCGTGCTGTAAGTAATTATGTAGGCGAAAGGAATAAAGCCAATTGGAAAATGAGAGATGCGATTTATAATTTAAACGAAACATTATTGCAATACTTAGATGCATTGCATAAAATAGCTTAAAATGCCAACTATTGAAATTGGATTCTCTCCCTGCCCAAATGATACATTTATTTTTGACGCTTTAGTGAATCAAAAAATAGATACCAAGGGCTATACCTTTAATATTCATTTGGAAGATGTACAAACTTTAAATGAGTGGGCCATTGCAGGCAAATTACCTTATTCAAAAATTAGTTATGGTGTTTGGCCCTTATTAAAAAAGAATTATCAATTATTAAAAAGTGGTGGGGCATTAGGAAAAGGTGTTGGGCCATTATTGATTTATAAAGACCAGCAACCCAATCCAGCAACTATGCAAGTCGCCATACCTGGCATCAACACAACTGCACATTTATTGTTTAGCTTAGCTTTCCCACAAGTAAAAAATAAAAAATTTTTAGTGTTCAATGAAATTGAAGAAGCAGTGCTTTCAGGTAAAGTAGACGCAGGAGTAATTATTCATGAGAACCGATTTACTTATGCTCAAAAAGGCTTGAGCAAATGGATGGACCTTGGAAATTTTTTTGAAGAAAAGTTCAACGCCCCTATTCCATTAGGAGGCATCATAGCAAGTAATCAAAGAGATCCCGAAGAAATTGCTACTATTGATGCTTTGATCAAAGAAAGTGTTGAATATGCATTTAAGAATAGTTACAATATTCTACCTGAGTTTGTGAAATGTCATTCACAAGAAATGTCAGAAGAAGTAATGCGTCAACATATTGATTTATATGTGAACGATTTTAGTATTGATATGGGAACTCAAGGTAAAACTGCGATTGATGCATTAGAAAAAGTTTATGCATCTTTCAATGCTTCTGCATAAGCTTTTAATACTCTTTCTCTGGCAATTTCATGAACTACTATAGGTTTTGGATAATTCAAACTATCTAATTCTGGTATCCAATGACGTATATACTTTAATTCTTTATCAAATTTTTCTGTTTGTAATCTAGGATTGAATACCCTGAAATAAGGTGCAGCGTCACAACCACTTCCACTCGCCCATTGCCATCCACCATTATTGGCTGCTAAATCAAAATCCAATAATTTTTGAGCAAAATAAGCTTCACCCCATCTCCAATCAATTAAAAGATGCTTGGTTAAAAAACTAGCAACGATCATTCGCACTCTATTATGCATAAATCCTGTGGCGTTTAATTCACGCATACCTGCATCAACAATAGGATAGCCTGTTCTGCCCTCACACCATGCCTTAAATTCAGCTTCGTTATTTCTCCATTTGATCAAATCATATTTTGGCTTAAAAGACTTACCTGCAGCAATCTGGGGGAAATGCCAAAGGATCATATGATAAAAATCTCTCCAAATTAATTCATTAAAAAAAGTACTATTCAAACTTTGGGTATCTAAAGCAAGGCTTCTTGCAGAGATGGTTCCAAATCTTAAATGAACACTTAAATGAGTGGTGCCATTTTTTGCTGGAAAATCTCTTTGATCGGAATATTTTTTAATCAGACCTGCATCATATGTCATTGGAGGAATTATAAGATCTGTTTTTTCAAAACCAATTTCTTTTAAGCTAGGTATTTTAAAAGGCTTGGTATCTACAAAATAATCTAATAGCTTTTCGGAAGGATGTTTTTTGGGAGTATGTTGAGCCCAAACTGTTCTCCATTTATTGGCATAAGGAGTATACACTGTGTAAGGTTTACCATCGTCCTTGATCACTTCGTCTTTTTCAAAAATGACTTGGTCTTTAAAATGATGAAAACTTGCCCCATTTGATTCTGCCAATTTTTCTATTGCAGCAT
>JALRFB010000215.1 GCA_023256555.1 Sediminibacterium sp.
AATTGACCATTGATGGTTTGACCTAAGGCTTTACCATATGCTTCAGCAAAATCTTTTGTATAAGTTTTGGTTTCTTTGCCATAGCGCATTTGCATGCGATACTTGGTTTCTGGTGTAAACTGAATAGATACTTCTCTTTCTATTGCAAACATTGCTGGTAACAATGCATGAGCTTTTCTTAGATCCGCCCATAAAGTAGCAGCAGGATCTTTAATATAGGTTGCTTTATGATTATTATACAACATGTATTGTTGAATCGTTAACTCCGGAATAGTAGATTCCCACAAAGCATGCATACCTTTTTGACCTGTTAATTGACCATCATGATTATCTGTAGTATGTAAAGGAACATGCAAGTCTCCAATATAATGTGCTAAATCTGCAGCATAAAAATAAATACTGTCAGCATTGCCGGATTTGAAAGCCTTGGTTAAATTATCCAATTGCATGATGGCATTATAAGGTCCCCATCCATATTCTTTCAAAGTATCTTCTGAATACTTTTTTACGGCAGTTGCCCAATCCATTGGCATATTATTCACTGCATTGGGGCCAAATTTTTCTAAGTCTATAAAATGCTTCGAGCCCTCTGTCTTATCAGTATTTCTTCTAATATCTGGACGAACAGAATTATATACCATATAGGCTTTGTCTTTATGGAAAAAAGAACGCAATGGTTCTGGTAAAGTATAAATTGCAATTTGATTTATAGTACGATGCACTAAGAACCCCCAGCTACTTAATCCAATAAATGCTACTAACAAAATAGCTAAGAAAACAGGCTTTCTTTTTAACATAAGGTCTATTTTTTTACGAATATAGTCCTTGTTTTTCCACTTATCAAAATTGAGGCCTCCGTCTATCAAAAAGTGTATTAGATTTGGATATAAATTTTTTCTATGGATCCTATTTTAAGTTTAGCACATTTAAAGAAATATTATTCCGACCAAAAAGCGGTGGATGATATTAGTTTTGATATTCAAGAAGGCAACATCTTTGGACTATTAGGTCCTAATGGTGCTGGTAAGACTACCCTTCTAAGAATGATCACTGGCATCTTTTACCCAGATAGTGGAACCATTACATTAGATGGAAAATCTTTTGACCCAATCAATGATATTCAAAAAATTGGATATATGCCTGAAGAGCGAGGCTTATATAAGAAAATGAAGATCGGAGAACAAGCGATGTATTTAGCCCAATTAAAAGGTTTATCTAAAGCAGATGCTTCTGAAAAAATAAAATACTGGTTCAAGAAATTTGAAATGGAATCTTGGTGGAACAAAAAAGTAGAAGACTTAAGTAAAGGTATGAGTCAGAAATTACAATTTGTTACGACCATTTTACATGAGCCCAAATTAATCATACTAGATGAACCATTTAGTGGATTAGACCCAGTAAATGCTAATTTAATTAAAGACGAGATTTTTAATTTAGCCAAAAAAGGATCTACCATCATATTTAGTACACACAGAATGGAACAGGTAGAAGAAATTTGCGATCAAATTGTTTTAGTCAATTTAGGAAAGAAAATTTTAGATGGTACTGTGGCAGACGTGAAGCAGCAGTTTAAGCAAAATATTTTTAGTATTCAAACTGCAGGTGCAATTAGCCTAGAAGACAACCCTATTTTTAAAGTTGTTGAAACAGCTCATCAAAAAACCTTAGTTAAAATCAATGAGGGGTATCAAAGCAATGATGTACTAGCACATTTATTAAAAGAAAAAGTAAATATTGTAGGTTACAATGAAGTTCTTCCTTCTTTAAATGAAATCTTTATTCAATTAGTCGAAGGCACTCATTCAAGCACAAGAGCATTTCAAGCATTATAAAATTAAATTTAAAAACTTTTCAGATGAATAAAATCTGGTTAATTATACAAAGAGAATATACAAGCAGAGTAAGCAATAAACGTTTTTTATTAGTCACGTTTTTAATGCCCTTATTAATAGTGGGTTTAATTGCAGGCTCTGCCTATGTTTCTGTTTCGGGAATAGAACATAGAAAAATTGCAGTAATTGATCCTAATGGATTCATACAAACTGCACTGAAAAATACAGATCAAATTGAATTTAGTTTTCCAAAAGATGTTGATACCATTAATTACAAAGACAAGGGCTATACCGATGTTTTAATCATACCCAAGTTTGAAGGACATGAAAAAACATCCTATATTTTAAGATCAAAAAAATCTATGGGATTAATGCTTCAAAATAGCATTACCAATAAAAT
>JALRFB010000216.1 GCA_023256555.1 Sediminibacterium sp.
AAGCCTTCACACCGTAGTTGCCAATATGCACATTGTTCATAATAATCACCTGCCCTGTATAACTTGGATCTGTAAATACTTCTTGGTAACCAGTCATTCCAGTATTAAAACAGATTTCACCAGTGGTGGTACCGATTTTTCCAAAAGCTTGTCCATGAAATACATTGCCATCGGCTAGAACTAAAACTGCGGGTTGTGCGCTCATTGTATAGGGTCTTATTAGTTGGTCAAAATTAGTCAAAAAAAAGGCAAGACCAAAGTCTTGCCTTATATCTTAATGCACATTCATCATTATTCAGCCGCTGCTTCTGGTGTAGAATCAGTTGCTTCCTCTGTTGTAGTCGCTTCTGCAGCTTTTTTAGGTGCAGCAGTTGCTTTACTTCTACGAGTTTTCTTTGCTGGTTCCGCAGCAGCATTTACTGAGTTACCATAGATTTCGTTGAAGTCTACTAATTCGATCATTGCTTTTTCAGCA
The DNA here is from genome assembly GCA_023256555.1 of Sediminibacterium sp. GTDB lineage: Bacteria > Bacteroidota > Bacteroidia > Chitinophagales > Chitinophagaceae > Sediminibacterium. The sequence goes on from JALRFB010000216.1 coordinate 476, forward strand.
TTGTCACCAGGACGAATACCTAATTTGATGATACGAGTATAACCACCTGGACGAGTAGCAATTTTAGGAGCTACTACTGTAAATAATTCTTTAACAGCAGCTTTGTCGTTTAAATAGCTAAACACAATTCTGTGGTTATGACTGATAATATCTTTACTACCTGTCTTCTTAGTTTTAGTAGCCAAAGGCTCAAAATACGTTCTTAACGCTTTAGCTTTTGCTAATGTAGTTACGATACGCTTATGCATAATTAACTGACAAGCTAAATTCATTAATAAAGCTTCTCTGTGTGCCTTCTTACGGCCTAAGTTGTTTTGTTTGTCTCCGTGACGCATGACGTTTTAGTTTTTGCCTTACACCGTGTCAGGAATTGTAAGGTTTGAGCCTAAGCTCGGTTATCAATAGTGATTTACAATTATTGTAAATCTAATTTGTCTAATCCTAATTTACCTAAATCCATTCCAAAGCTCAATCCTCTTTCGATCAATACTTGCTCAATTTCAGATAAAGATTTTTGACCGAAATTTCTGAACTTCATTAAATCTTCTTGCTCGTATTGAACTAATTCACTCAAGCTGTTGATTTTAGCTGCTTTTAAACAGTTAAACGCACGTACAGAAAGATCTAAATCTTCTAATGGAGTTTTTAATACTTTTCTTAATTGTAATACTTGCTCATCTACTACATCTTCTTTCTTGTCTTCTTTGTTATCAAAAGTGATATTCTCATCAGTGATAATCATTAAGTGTTGGATCAAGATTCTAGAAGCTTGCTTTACTGCATCTTCAGGATGAATAGTGCCATCAGTAGCAACTTCTAAGATTAATTTTTCGTAGTCTGTTCTTTGCTCAACACGATAGTTTTCCATTAAATACTTCACATTCTTGATTGGAGTATGAATAGAATCTATTGCGATATAACCAAATGGCATTTCTTTTAACTTATTCTCTTCAGCTGGTACATAACCACGGCCTTTGTTGATCGTTAATTCGATATCTAATTTAGCAGAAGGATCCATTGTACAAATCACTAATTCAGGATTCATTACTTGGAATTGAGCAGATGCATCACCAATATGGCCAGCATTAAACTCGTTACCACCTTTAATAGATAAAGTTAATTTTTCAGAGCTAACGTCTTGATCACCTTTACGCTTAAAACGAACTTGCTTTAAGTTTAAGATCATTTCAGTTACATCTTCTGTAATACCTTTGATAGTTGCAAACTCGTGGTCTACACCTTCAATCTTGATACCTACAATTGCAAAACCTTCTAAAGAGCTTAATAACACTCTTCTCAAAGCGTTCCCTAATGTTAAACCAAATCCTGGCTCTAATGGACGGAATTCGAATTGTCCTTCAAAGTCATTTGCTTTTTGTAAAACAATTTTATCAGGTTTTTGAAAACTTAATATAGCCATGTTATAGTTTTTTTTATTTGAATCTTCCTTAAGGAAGAAATGTTGTTAAGTGCTACTATTTAGAATACAATTCAACTATTAATTGCTCCTTAATGTTTTCAGGAACAGCTTCTCTTTCTGGCATTGCAATGAATGTACCAGTGTTGGTTGTTTCATTCCAGTCTACCCAGCTAAACTTCGTGTTTCTTGGACGTTGCTTGCTAACGATAGATGAATTATGAGCACTCTTTGGACGGTAAGTAATAACGTCACCTGGCTTACAAGTGTAAGAAGGAACATTTGTTACGTCACCATTTACAGAAATATGCTTGTGTGCTACTAATTGACGTGCTT
>JALRFB010000217.1 GCA_023256555.1 Sediminibacterium sp.
CTTGAATTTATTTATCATAGTAGTTATAAAGCCAATGACTATATGCCTTTCACCGGACAGTTTTATCAACAAAATGATTTTGTTTTAAGTAACAGGCCCATGGTGAATGCTTTTTATCATATGATGATCAAAAGATTAAAAGCATATATAAGGGTAGAAAATCTAAATACTTTATTACCAAGTAATAATACATTGGGAAATCATTATAATTTTACTGCCAAAAATTATCCAGGAACGGGTGTTTGGGTAAGAGTTGGTATTTGGTGGCATTTTATTAATTAAGGAAAAACTGATATTGGTCAATTTTCACTACACCAATTCTCCGTAACTTTACATCAATGAAAAGGTTCATCACTTTATTACTAGCTGTTATATACACTTTCTCAAGTGTAGGAGCAACTGTAAGCACCCATTACTGTATGGGCAAGGTGATGAAATGCCAATGTCCTAAGCCAAAGAAAAACCAAAAAGACCATTGTTGTAAGGATACCGTTCAATATATAAAATCTCAAGACCTACACGCAGCAAAATGGGTTTCGGATCAGAAAAAACATCTTCCTGAATTAAAAATAGAATCCAACTATACTCCAAACTATAGAATAGTATTCTTAAATACTTTCAATAAGTATCAAAATGCGGTAGACTATTCCTGGTCGCCTCCTCCATTATATCTCTTACATTGTCATTACAGAATTTGATTTTCATTAAAGACCAAAGATTTTAAAAGCTAATTGAAAGGCAATTAAAATTGATATGGTTATCCTATTGCTTATTTATCTTTTTATTGAACAGATTTTATCAATTAATCAAATTTATTGTATGAAAAACTTATTATTCACATTCGTATTTATATTAACTGCAACTGTAATTTCTTTTGCTCAAAACACTTCAAAAATCAAAGTAGCCGGCAATTGCGGCATGTGTAAGAAAAATATTGAAACAGCTGCAAAAGCTGCAGGGGCAATGACTGCAGCATGGGACAAAGCAACTAAAGTATTAACCGTTGCTTTTGATGCTAATGCTACCTCTACAGACAAAATCGAAACTGCTATTGCTAATGCCGGCTATGATACAGAACATCAAACTGCAAGTGCTGAAGCATATGGCAAATTAGACGAATGTTGTCAGTACGACAGAAAGAAGAAAAAGAAATCTTAATCGTTTCTACATTATTATTTTAAATAACCACTCTGTGTATAGAATTACACAGAGTGGTTTAAATATTTCTATATGAAAATCAAATTATTTTTCATTGCATGTTCTTTTTGGGCATTCAATAGTGCTCATGCACAAATAAAGTCAGCAGAAGTGTTGGCAAGTGGGTTAACTTGTTCTATGTGTTCTAAAGCTATTTTCAAAGCTTTAAGCAAACTGGATTTTGTAGATACAGTGAAAGTGAATATAGAAACTTCAGTGTATCAGTTGAATTTTAAGAAAGAGGTACCAGTGAAGATTGAGGGTATTAGAGATGCAGTATATGATGCAGGCTTTGCAATCGCTAAACTATCAATTACAGGCGACTGGAAAGTTAAAACAGCTACTAAAGATATTTCTTTTGAAGATTTTGGATATCAGTTTAAGTGGCAAGTAAAGGCTAATAAGACATTGTCCAATACTCAAAAAGTATCTATTCTTAATAAAGATGTACAGCCGGTAAATGGGGTATATCTTTTAAATTTCTAATAATGAGAACTAGTCATATTGTTTTTATATTCTTTTCATTGTTTTCTTTTGCTTTTATACAAACAGCGAAGGCCCAAGAATTATATGTAATGAGTGAGCCTGCAAGTACCATGCCTGCAAGATCTATCATTGTAAAACAGTCCTATCAACAAATGGGAGGGAGGTCAACGGCTACTTTTTATAATACACAATTAGAATTTAGCTGGAAGAAAAATTGGATGATGCATGTTGGTACAAATTACACAGCATCAGATGTATATCTTCAACATAGGTTTTATTCAACCGATGATATTCATTCTCACACTAGATTGGCTTTTTTTGCGAGAGCTGTTAATTCTCCTTACAATCCCAATACCAATGCCATTATGATGGAAGGTCAACAAAAGCTGTGGAATGCGGGATTAATTGCTACAAGGTTAAAGCATAAATGGGCCAGTTCATTGACTGCAGGTTGGGTGCATCGATATGTTGGGAATACAAATTATACCAAAGAAGGTATTCAATATATTTTTTCGAATGGCTGGTTATTGTATCCTAAAAACTAT
>JALRFB010000218.1 GCA_023256555.1 Sediminibacterium sp.
ATAAGCAATTTCAGATGTTTGCTTAGAATAGTTTGTAATGAAATCCCAAGTCAAATCTTTACCAGAATATACATTCAAGTTTAAAGATGCTTGTAAACCATTAGATGCTAAACCAAATGCATTATCTAATGTACCACCCACACCAGCAGAAGCAGGAGCGTCAACACTATAGATAGCATTTACAGTTTCTCTCTTCCATAATGTAGCAGAGATATTTGCTGTTCTTAACCATTTTCCACCTAATAAATTTAATCCTAAATCAGTACCATATTCTGTTTCTTTAGATAATTCCACACCCAAATTTGGATTTGGTGTAGTAATTGGAGAAACGAATACGCTGTTAGAACCTAAGTTAGTAGCGTTCAATACAGGGAAACGTTGGAACGCACCTGGTTGAATACCCGCTTCACCATAACCAGCTCTTAATTTGAATTCGTTTACTATATTGTCAATATGCAATTCTTCAAATTGCTTTAACTTATGTACTGCTAAGAATGCATCACCTCTAGGGAAGGTTTGTGCAGTAGCACCAGAACCGAATGCAGAAGAATAGTCACTTCTTACACCCACTGAGAAACCAGCCCAATCTGACCAATCAAATCTTTGGTTAGCTAAGATACCGTAAGTAACAAAAGGCTCTACGTAATCAGAGATTACTTTATATATACCTGCTTGAGAAGCATTCCAAGGATAGTATCCTGGAGCATCATATCCATAAGCTGCAAACTGCTTGTACTTGCTCTTACGATAGTCAAACGCTACAGTAGTAGAAGTTTTTAATGGAATATTGATATTAAAATCTTTTTCGAAGTCTGTACGGAAAGTAGCCGTTCCAATAAAGTTTTGGAAAGTAGTTCTTTGTACAAAATTATCAATCTCACCAGTAGTGGTAGCAGATGCATTTGGATTATAGTTACTTGTGTATCTATTTTGTAATGCAGCACCTGCATTCATTGATTGATCTTCGTATCTGTAAGTAATATTGTTATTAGAATAGTTCAATGCATATTTAGCATCTAATTCTAAGAACTTAGGCAACTTATAGTTTAAGTTGAAATTTTGAATCACATCCACTTTCTCAATTAAAGAACTAGCATATTGAGTTTGGAATAAAGGATTCGTATGGTTTACACCCACTGCAGCACCAAAGTATGCGCCATAGTTGCCATCTAAATCTTTTTGCGCAAAATTAGCAAAAGGACGAGCGTTGTTGATGTTAAAGAAGATACCACGACCAGTTTGGTCTAAAATTGTATTCTTTGTATAGATCAACTGAGTAGTAGAAGTAAATTTCAAACCCTTCGCTAATTCAACACCAATTTTAGATGTTAAGTTAGATCTTTGGTAATCACCATTGTTGATGAAGTTTGAATTTTGCTTATTTGTAGAAGCAGAAAACAAATAATCTACTTTAGGACCAGCACCAGAAATTGTCAAAGATGTGTTTGTTGCATAACCTGGTTGTAAAAACATTTTGTAATGATCATAATATTTCAAGTTAGCATCATAAGGCTTGTTTTGAATACTTGTTACACCTAAAGAGTTGTATTGCACGTCACCATTGTATACTAAAGTTGCTGGATCTAACTTCATAATAGCATTAGCACCAGTTAAAACGTTATTAGCAGCATCAGTAACAAAGGCATGGTATTTAGCTTTTGCTAAACCACCAATATTCATTAATTCATTATAAGTAGAACTAGTGCTTAATTCGATCACTGCTTTACCTTGCTTACCTTTTTTAGTAAATAATTGGATAACACCATTCGCACCTTGGGCACCATACAAAGAAGCTGCAGCAGCACCTTGTACCACCTCCACTCTGTCAATGATATTTACGTCAATTGATTGTAAGCTAGTAGCACGAGCTTCAATACCATCGATCAAGATCATCGGAGAAGTACCACCTTGCACTGTATTAATACCACGTAACAAGATTTGTAATGGACGACCAGGAGAACCGTTTGTACTTGCAATTTGCGCACCAGCCACTTGACCAACTAATTGTTGACCAACATCACCAGTAGATACTTTTACTTGATTTGCTAAGTTTACAGATTCTACTGCCACACCTAATTTCTTTTTAGAAGTTGCAGCACCCACACCTGTTACAACTACTTCTTGTAATGCTTTCACATCTGAAGTTAATTTAACTGTAACATTTGATGCAGCAGCTACTTCAGCATTTTCATAACCTAAAGCAGATACAACTAAT
>JALRFB010000219.1 GCA_023256555.1 Sediminibacterium sp.
TTCAATCCACTCAGCAGCAAAGGCAGTGGTTCTTTTACTTTCGTATATAATTTTACCAGCTTCTTGACCAATATTATTTCTAACAGTTTGAATACAATCTGCGCCACGTACACCTTTCCCCACTTCTGAAATTAAATCAAAAGGGAAGGTGTTTTTCAATAATTCTTCTAATAATAATTCTTGTACTTCTCCCTGCATTTGCATACTACCTTGCTCGGCTTTTCGACGCATTTCCTCGGCCAATTTTCTTTGGTCTTCTATTTGCTTTTCTAATTCTTTAACTTTTAATTGATATTCTTGGTCTTTAATAGATATTCTTTCTGATTCTTCTTTTTGAATTTGTTGTTTTAATAATTCGCGCTCAGCATTTAATTTTCTTTGAAGTTCTAGTTCTAATTCTGCTTCTTTGGTTTGTATATCTTGTAATTTTTTAAGAAAATCTAATTCTTTTTGACGATACTCATTTGCCTGCTCTTGCATTTTGGTTTCATTCTCCTGCATGAGTTTAATCTTATGCTCATAATCACTTGCAATATTCTTTTTTAATTGCTCTGTAATTTCTGTTTGTAATTTCTGTTTTTGAGCGTCTAATAATTGTGCAGTTTCTTCTTCTTTCTTTTTTTGCCAGTCGGTCATTTTGCCGCGTAATTCTTTTTCTACCTCTTCTCTGATAGCATCAGTTGGCTCAAAAGAATGTTGACATTTAGGACAGGTAACGGTATAATTAGACATAAAATCAAACTTTAGGTAGAACTACAAAGATGCAAAAAAATAAAACAGGCTCCGCAAAATTTATGTAGGTTTGCGGAGCCTGCGGAGGTGGCGAAATTGGTAGACGCACTACCTTGAGGTGGTAGCGCCCATACCCGGGCGTGGGAGTTCGAATCTCCTCTTCCGCACAAAGCATCCACAACAACAGTTGTGGATGCTTTTTTACAGAAGTAAGTGTATAGAGCTTGCTCTTGAAACTTACGATGTAAAAAAGCAAAACCAATCCCTTAGGATTGGTTTTGGATGCTTTGGGTTAGCCACTCTGCTTGATCAGCGAGCCCAAAGGGCGAGCTAATCTCTATAATTTCTCCAATATTTCTTTTCCAGATCTTACGTAATCAGCGTTCTTAGCCGCTTCTGCCATTTTCACACAAGTCTCTGCACTAGTTCTTGCACCTTTTTTATCTCCTAATGCAACTTGCGCTTTAGCTTTTAATAAATACAACCAATAGGCATTTGCATTACCAGCGATTGCCTTATCTACATATACTAAAGCTTTGTCGTAGTCCTTATCAATATCATAATAAAAATTAGCTGCAGCACTGTACACATTTGCATTCACATTTGCTCCAGTTGTAGCATCTTGAATTTGTTTACGAATTGTTGGTTTGATGTCTGTAGCAATTGGCAAGCAAACCATAGTATTAGCCCACTTTAAACAAATACTAGCAGTTTCAGGAGTGATATTGTCTACATTAATGGTAAAGCTTTCTGTAAAATTGCTAGTAGTTTCTGGTTTTACAGAAACTCTTACAACATCTTCAGCTTCTTTGTATTCAAAACTTCCCCAACCTTTAGAGTTAGTGTTTAAAATTACAGTCCATTCTGTTTTACCAGGGATAGTGAATAAACCATAATCACCAGCAGCCAATGTTTTGCCACCTACACTAACTGGGTGAGAGAAAGTTACTTTTGTAGCAGCGTTCGCGCCTGTTCTCCAAACCACACCAGTAGGTGCTAATAAAGAACCTTCACCAAATACAGATCTACCTTTGATGCTTGGTCTTGAATAAGTGATATCAATTTTCCCCATTCCAAATTCTTGAGAAAGGGTTTGAGTAGGACTAGCTGCAGGCATCTTAATTTGAGCCGTAGCTTGCAAGCAAATAATACTTGTTAAAGCAAACAATATTCTTTTCATGTGTTGATTTTTTGAATGACAAACCTACTACATTTTAACCTATTAAAAGGTTAATTTTTGAGGGAGTTAAGCTTTTTTGAAGGCTGGGTGAAATCTATCGAGGGTATCTCTTAAATATTCTCTGTTAATATGTGTATAGATCTCTGTTGTGGTGATACTTTCATGTCCCAACATTTCTTGAACAGCCCTTAAATCGGCACCACCTTCTACTAAATGTGTTGCAAAAGAATGTCTAAAACTATGAGGCGAAATGGTTTTATTAATTCCTGTTTTTTGAATAAGGT
>JALRFB010000021.1 GCA_023256555.1 Sediminibacterium sp.
GCCTTTATGTTTTCTACAAAATCTAATGCTTGAATAGCTGTTTTTTGAAAAGCTTCTTCTTCTAAAATCAAATGATCACTGGGTGCAACTACAAATACTGCTTCTGGATCTAGTTGAGCTAATTTAAATGAAATATATGCAATACAAGGAGCTGTATTTTTTCTACTTGGCTCTGCCAATATATTTTTAATTGGTAGTTTAGGCAATTGCTCTTTAACTATTTCTACATATTCTTCTGAAGTAACAATAAAAATATTTTCTTCAGGAATAAATTTAGCGTATCGTTCATAAGTCCATTGAACCAATGTTTTTCCAGTATTTAATACGTCTAAGAATTGTTTAGGATATGCCGTTCTACTCATTGGCCAAAATCTACTTCCAATACCTCCAGCCATAATGGCTACATAATGATGCTTATTACTCATGTCCTTATAATTTATATAATCCCCTCTTTCATTAAGTCGTGAATATGTATAATACCTTTATAATGTTCTTTATCAACTACTATAACTTGACTAATATCTTTTTGCTCCATCCATTTAGCAGCTTCTATTGCTAATGTATCTGCTGTTATAGTAATTGGATTACTATGATAAATATCTTTTGCAGTTAATTCTTGGAATTGGTTATGTGTTTCCAACATTCTTCTGATATCTCCGTCAGTAATAATTCCTAGAACTTTATTTTCATTGTCAATCACTGCTGTGGCGCCTAATCTGTTCTTAGAAATAGTGGTAATAACTTCTTTTAAACTGGTAGTTAATACAACAGAGGGTTGCATATTCGATGCTGCAATCATGCCTGCAGTCAATGTTAGTTGTTTTCCAAGGTTACCACCTGGATGATATTTTGCAAAATCCTTTGCTTCGAATCCTCTTAATTGCATTAAAGCAACTGCAACCAAATCACCCATCACCATTTGAGCTGTGGTAGATGAAGTTGGGGCTAAATTATTAATACATGCTTCTTGATGAACAGTAGTATTAATTATAAATTGGCCAGACTTGGCTAAATAACTATTCATATTACCCACCATAGCAATGATAGGATTACCAAAATGTTGAATCAGTTGCACTAAGTTTTTGATCTCAGGACTTTCTCCGCTTTTACTAATTATTAAAATAATATCATCAGAACTTATCATCCCAGAATCTCCATGTATAGCATCTGCTGCATGCAAATAGATGGCAGCCGTACCTGTAGAATTACAAGTTGCCACAATTTTTTGTGCGATGATCGCACTTTTACCAATACCAGTTACGATCAATTTTCCCTTGGTTTGATAGATGGCTTCCACCGCCTTAGCAAAAAGTGGATCTAAATAAGTTTCCAAGTTTTGAATGGCTTCAGATTCTATTGCTAAAGCCTTTCTTGCAGTGGATAAGATGGTTTCTTTCATAATTGCCTTGCAAAGTTAATGTTTCATGTACTTTTTAGCCCCTTTTTGTCAATTCCTTAAAAAAAAGGTTTTTATTAAAAAATATTGCCAAAGATTAAACAAAATCCATGTTTTTATGTTATCTTAATATACTCGTACATTTTATAAGATATTGATTATAAGTTATTTAGATAATGGGATTGACTAAGAAAGACATAAAAGCAGCATTACAGACTCATTTTGGGTTCAATGAGTTTAAAGGGACGCAAGAAAAGGCCATTTTATCTTTATTGGGTGGTAAGGACACTTTTGTGATCATGCCTACCGGTGGTGGAAAGAGCCTATGCTATCAATTACCAGCAATGATGCTGCCTGGTTGTGCCATAGTTGTATCGCCTTTGATTGCTTTGATGAAAAATCAGGTTGACCTAGTGAGAGGATACAGTGAAAAAGACGATGTAGCACATTTTTTGAATTCTAGTTTGAATAAGGGACAAATCAAAGAAGTTAAAGAAGACTTGTTAAGTGGGAAAACTAAATTATTATATGTTGCACCGGAGACTTTAACCAAACAAGAAAATCTAGATTTTTTTAGTGATTTAAAAATCTCCTTTTTTGCGGTGGATGAAGCACATTGTATTTCAGAATGGGGACACGATTTTAGACCTGAATACAGAAGGCTGAAAGAAATGATGGAAGAAATTAATAATGAAGTGCCCATTATTGCATTAACTGCTACTGCTACACCTAAAGTGCAAAGTGATATTATCAAAAATCTAGCTCTAAGAGATCCAGAAGTGTTGATTTCATCTTTTAATAGAGCCAATTTATATTATGAAGTTCAACCAAAAATCAAAAAAGATTTAACGGTAAAAAGTATTGTCAAATATATAAGTGGGCACAAGGGAAAGAGTGGTATTATTTATACTTTGAATAGAAAGACCACAGAAGAATTAGCTGATTTATTAAAGGCCAATAACATTAAGGCAGTTGCATATCATGCAGGGCTAGATCAAAAATTAAGGGCAGAAAGACAAGACCAGTTTCTAAACGAAGATGTTCAAGTAATTGTTGCTACCATTGCTTTTGGCATGGGCATTGACAAGCCAGATATTCGTTTTGTCATCCATTATAATATTCCTAAATCTATTGAGAATTATTATCAAGAAACAGGTAGAGCAGGTAGAGATGGTTTAGAAGGAAATTGTATTTTATATTATGCACATCAAGACGTTTCTAAACTAGAACATTTTTTAAGAGACAAGCCATTGAGTGAAAGAGAAGTTGGCGCACAATTAATCAACGAGACTGTTGCCTTTGCAGAGAGTGGTGTTTGTAGAAGAAAAAGTTTGTTGCATTATTTTGGAGAAAAATGGGAAAATAAAAATTGTGGCAAATGTGACAACTGTTTACATCCTAAAGAATTAATTGAATCTAAAACAGAATTAGTTCAATTATTAAAAGTGATTACTGCTTTAAATGAGCAATTTGTTGCTGAGTATGTTGTACAAATTGTTACCGGAAACTTCACTCCACAAATTGGCTTGTATAGACACGAAAAATTACCAGTTTTTGGAATTGGGAAAGAGCATGACAGTCTATTTTGGAATAGTCTAATTAGACAAGCCATGTTAGAAGGGGTGATTGAAAAAGATATCGAAGAATACGGTTTATTGAAATTGACGAAAAAAGGAAATCAGTTCATTAAAAAGCCAACTAGCTTCAAGATTGTTTTAAATACCGTGTTTGAAGAAACCAATACTGAAGAGGATGATGATGGGGCAAGTGATTCGGCAGGTTCAACTGATGAAGTTTTATTTGAAATGTTGAAAGAATTAAGACAAAAAGAAGCGAAGAAAATTGGGCTACCACCATTTGTTATTTTCTTGGAAACTTCTTTACAAGATATGGCTACATTGTATCCTACTAACTTGTCTGAATTAGAGCGTTGTCAAGGAGTAATCAAGGGTAAGGCAAAAAAATATGGCAAACCATTTGTGAGTTTAATTGAAAAATATGTAGAAGAAAATAATATAGAAAAGCCTGACGATTTTGTGATGAAGTCAGTTGCTAATAAGGCAAGTAATAAAATCTATATTATTCAAAATGTAGATAAGAAAATTCCTTTAGAAACTATTGCTAAGAATAAAGATCTAAGATTAGATGCTTTATTAGAAGAAATGGAAACCATTGCAGCAAGTGGCACTAAGTTAAATTTAGATTACGCGATTGACGAGTGGTTAGATGAATATGACCAAGAAGATATCTTGGAATATTTTAAAAATTGCGAAACCTCTTCATTGGCTATTGCTCAAGAAGAACTATCTGAAAATAATTATACCTGGGAACAGCTTAAAATTATGCGAATTAAATTTTTGAGCGTAGTAGGAAATTAGTTACTACTATTAGATTTAAAGTAGCTTTCCGCGCGGTCCACTGCATTTTGTCTTACACTTAAATAGTAAAAGTTATAATCTGCAATATGGTAGTTGCTGGTTTTATATAAAAAACTTCCTAAAAAGTGAGGCTTCCCTGTCCATAAAATTCCATCGTGATTAATAGCATCTGCTACATTAGGAACTATTTTATTAAAATTATATAGAACAGCCCCTTTATTGAATTTTCTATCAATCTTTGTTTCATTTTTGTCCCAAGAGAGTGGATTGGTTACAATTGAATTGAATTTTTCTTTGTTTACAAATTCAGGAATATATCCTTCTTGATAAGTTCTCCATGCACAAATACATCCTATAGATTCTGGCGTTTCACAGGATTTTAATTGAGTATAATCGGCTGGATTAATCGCCATTCCTACTACATAAGCCGCTACTAATTTTTTTGCTAATGGTTTATTGTCAAAATATTCTTTTAGCAATCTTTTTGTATGAGTACTTCCTTGACTATGTGATGCAATTATTATAGGTCTTCCATTATTATAATGTGCTAAGAAATATTCAAAAGCAGTTTTTACATCTTGATAGGCTAACTCAAATGCAGCCAAAGCTTTCAAAGTATCTGCGCTATTTTTTGGAGAATAAGAATTGATATGTGCTTGTCTATATCTTGGGGCGTATATTTTACCTGCTAAGTTGAAAATACTTGCTTGATTTAATATACTTGTGTAGTCGGTATAAGCATTCAATTTAGCATCTTTCAAAGAAGCATTCCATCCATTTGGCATGGAAGTATCTAAATAACTTGTTGGATGCACAAAAAATATGTCTACATTAAAGATGGTAATATCTTTTCTAATAGGCTTTGGCAAGCTATCGCTTGGGTCTTTTTTGTCTGGATGTGCCGCCCAATATTGCAATTGGCTATAGTCGGGTACTAGGTCCATTTTCTCTTGCGCATATTGTGGCTCGAGTTTACTATATCCGTTGCTGGCACAATGACTAAATAGTACAATTGATAAGATGTAGATTACTTTGCGCATAGTAGTACAAAGTTATTAATATTAATGGTTTAATTTTAGGGTAGTATTATATTTTGAAATATTTAAGACATATATCATTTTTAAAAGCCGTGTTACAACATAGCATTACCGCTTTTGGGGGTCCCCAAGTGGCAATGGCATTAATGCAATACAGATTTGTAGAAAAAAGAAGGGATTTAACCGAAGAAGAATTAATTGAGTATAGTGCTTTTTGTCAACTCTTGCCTGGAGCTTCCTCTACACAAACTATTGTTTTAGTAGGGTTTAAGAGAGGAGGAGTGGTTTTGGCGCTACTTACTTTGCTTGTTTGGATGTTGCCGGCAGTATGTATTATGACCGGCTTGGCATTATTGGTTAGCTATTTTTCTTGGTCTGGTAATATCAAGGCTTTGTCTTTATTGCAACCCATGTCTATTGGTTTTATTATTAGCGCAGCTATTTTACTTTTTCGAAAATCAGTAAATAGTGTAATTACTAGATGGATTTTTGCTTTAAGTGCTTTAATTACCTTTATCGGCTTTAAAACACCATGGACTATTCCTATTGTAATTCTTCTTTCAGGCATTGTCACCAATTTTAGTGATAAAAGAATTCCTTCTCAAGGCAACGCGCCAAAGTCAATACAATGGAGAGCTATTGTACTATTTGTTTTAATTTTTATTGCTGCTGGTTTTTTGTCTGAGAGAGCTACTGAGCAAAATTGGTCTTCGAGAAAGTTGTTTAATTTATTCGAAAACAACTATCGTTTCGGAAGTTTGGTATTTGGTGGTGGTGATGTACTAATGCCCATCATGTATGAACAATATGTCACTAGACCTCAGACAAAACGTATTCAAGAAAATAAAAGAGACGTAGTAAAAATTGATAGAGTTACTTTTTTAACTGGCACCGGATTGGTAAGAGCAGTGCCTGGTCCAATCTTCTCCATTGCCAGCTATATGGGAGCCAGCGCTTTAAAAGATAAAACCTTAGATGTTCAAGTATATGGAGCATTAATAGCAAGCGTAGGTATTTTTTTACCAAGTTTTTTGATAGTGCTTTTTTTCTTTCCGATTTGGCAGCATTTAAAAAAGTATGCCATTTTTTATAGATCCTTAGAAGGCGTTTATGCTGCTATTGTGGGTATTATGATTGGCGCTTCTTTATTTTTAATAAAAGATATTTCCATTGCAATGCAATCTGCTAAGCCCTTTTCAATTACAATGTATATAGTTGTTTTTGCATTAAGTACTTATATGCTGTACAAACAAAAACTAGGTCCACAATGGATTGCATTTTCTTGTATTGTTATGGGCTTGTTAATGTCTCATTGGTTTTAAGAACAATTTCATAATATTGCAACATTCATGAGGCAGCGCTTAATTCTTATTGTTTTATTTTTTGTTTTGATGTATTCATCAGTTCAAGCGCAATCTATTGTTGTTAGTGGAAATGTATATGATATTTCTGGAAGAAGACCTGTAGAAGCAGTTATTGTACATTCTAATTCTAATCAAACAGTTACAGATTCTTTAGGTAGATATATCATTACAGTAAAAGCAAAAGATTCTATTTGGTTTTCCTTATTTGGGAAGAACACTCAGAAATACACATTAGATACCATTGAAGACAAGCATAATTTTAATGTTATGATTCATGTAAATGGTATTGATTTACCTGAAGTGAGGGTTAGGAATAATAACTACAGAATGGACTCCATTCAAAATAGATATGATTATGCAAAGTATTTCAATTATCAAGCACCTGGTTTAAAATTGGCTAATAATGCTTCATTAATCAATCCAAGTGGCGGACTTTCCATTGGGTTTGATTTAGTAGAAATGATTAATATGTTTCGCTTCAAAAGAAATCGTAATCTTGGCTACTTGCAAAAAAGGCTAATTTCCCAAGAGCAAGAGAAATATGTAAATTATCGCTTTACCAAGAGGTTTGTCCAAAAAATCACCCATTTGGAAGGAGAAAACTTGGTGCAATTTATGGAATACTGTAAGCCTTCATATGAAGTCCTGGGATTGTTAAATGACTTAGAATTGGGCTATTATATCCAACAAAAGTACCTGGCCTATAAATCAAGCCGTCCCTAGTCTTCCGTTCATCTATTTTATTTCTCTAAAAGGGCAGGTTTTTATATCTTTAGTGACTAAAATTCAGTCATTTGAGAAAGATTCATTTAATGTTAGCAACAGCAGTTTTAATAGCTGTTGGGTGTAAAGAAAAGGCAAAGCCTACAGATAAGTTTAATCCTAATATGCCAGTATCTGTAGACATTACTGTTGCCGAAATGCAAAAAGTAGATAAGCAGATCGAAGTGAATGGAACAGTGTTGGCAAATGATTTTGTTGATCTGCATCCTGAAACCAATGGAAGAATTACTTTTTTACAGATTCCAGAAGGTAAAATAGTGCAAGCGGGAACTGTTTTGGCAAAATTAAATGATGCTGATTTACAAGCTCAATTGGAAAAAATTAAAGTACAATTAGAATTAGCCAATATCAACGAACAAAGAAATAAACAATTATTAAGTGCGAGAGGTATTAATCAAAGTGATTATGATTTGTCTTTACAACAAGTAAAAAGTTTAAAGGCAGATATGGCTTATACTCAATCTTTAATTGATAAAACAGTGATTAAAGCGCCATTTACAGGTCAAATGGGTTTGAGACAAGTGAGTGTTGGCGCATTTATTAATACTGCTACAACTGTTGCTACTATTCAAAAGGTGGATCAATTAAAAATGGATTTTACTTTACCAGAAATTTATGGAGAATATGTTAAAGTAGGCAAGTCTATTAAAATGACCACTATTGGGAATGAGCAAAAGCCAATCATGGCTACTATTACAGCTATTGAGCCACAAATTATTGCTACTACAAGAAATATAAAAGTAAGAGCCAGCTTTAAAGGAAAAGTATTGCCAGGTGCTTATGCTAAAGTGTTTTTAGGTGAAAATACTTCTAAGCAAACTATCATGGTGCCTTCTAATGTGATCATCCCTGATTCAAAAGCCAAACAAATTGTTGTTGTAAGAAATGGAGAAGCAAAATTTGTAAGCGTTGAAACTGGCTATAGAACAGTTAGTGCTGTTGAAATTACCAAAGGATTACAAGCAGGAGATAGTGTAATTGTTGCCGGAATGCTTTTTGTAAAAGACGGCGCCAAATTGAAAATTGGCAAAACACTTTCTAATATTGATATTACCAAATAGGTTTTAAAACTTAGTTATTTAGATGAATATATCTGAACTTTCCTTGAAGCGACCGGTACTTGCTACCGTGATGAATGTGGCCATAATTATATTTGGTTTAGTAGGTTTTTCTTTCTTAGCATTAAGAGAGTATCCAGCTATTGATCCTCCTATTATCAATGTGCAAACTTCTTATACTGGTGCTAATGCTGAAGTAATTCAAAGTCAAATTACCGAACCATTGGAGAAAGCTATTAATGGTATTCCTGGTATCAGAACCATCAACTCTTCTAGTTCAGTAGGTAATTCTAATATTACAGTAGAGTTTAACTTGGGTGTGAACTTAGAGACAGCAGCTAACGATGTAAGAGACAAGGTTTCTCAAGCTCAAAGATCTTTGCCCCAAGATATTTCTAGCCCTCCTGTAGTTTCTAAGGCAGATGGAGGAGATTTCATATTAATGTTAACTATTAGAAGTAAAACAAAGGGTTTATTAGAGTTAACTGAATATGCAGAGAATGTTTTATTACAAAGATTTCAAACTATTGACGAAGTGAGCAATGTGGGTGTTAGAGGTAAGCGTCAAGCAATGCGTATTTTCCCCAACACCGATTTATTAAGTGCATATGGCATTGCATTCAATGATATTCAAACAGCTTTAAATAAAGAAAACGTAGAATTACCAGCAGGTTCAATTTATGGTAATAAATCTGAATTCATCATTAGAGCTTTAGGAAGATTATCTACTGAAGCAGATTTTAGAAATGTGATTTTAAAAGAAGATGCAAATGGGATTGTAAGATTAGGGGATGTAGCTAAAGTAGAATTAGGTCCAGAACAAGAAGATCAAGGAACATACTTTAATGGTGTACCAGTTGTTATGTTAACAGTGTCTCCTCAACCTGGAGCCAATCAAATAAAAATTGCAGATGAATTTTACAAAAGATTAGAAGAAGTAAAAAAACAAAACAAATCTGATATTGAATTTGCCATACCAATTGACAATACTTTAAACATTCGTCGTGCATTATCTGAAGTAAAAGAAACCATTGTGATTTCATTTGTATTAGTAGTATTGGTTATTTTCTTTTTCTTTAGAAACTGGTTGATTGCAATACGCCCATTAATAGATATTCCAATTTCTCTAATCGCCACTTTCTTTATTATGTATTTGGCAGGATTCTCAATTAATGTGTTAACCTTATTGGCGATAGTACTTGCAACAGGTTTGGTAGTGGATGACGGAATTGTAGTTACTGAAAATATATTTAGAAAATTAGAAGAAGGCCTTTCTTTGAAAGATGCAGCTAGAGAAGGTAGTAAAGAAATTTTCTTTGCAGTTATCTCTACCTCCATTACATTGGCGGTGGTATTTATGCCGGTAATTTTCTTGCAAGGATTTGTGGGTTCATTGTTCAAAGAATTTGGTGTTGTAGTTGCAGGCGCAGTTTTAGTCTCTGCTTTTGTATCTCTAACTATTACGCCGGTATTGAATGTGTATCTTAATAGAAATGATGGAAAGCATGGTGCATTCTACGAGCGCACTGAACCTTTCTTTAAAGCAATCGAAAATGGCTATAAAAATTTATTACATAAATTTTTACAAGTAAGATGGTTTGCTTGGGTGATCGTTGCAACTTGTTTTGCATTAATTTTTGTTATTGGTAAAAATATTCAAAGTGAATTAGCTCCATTAGAAGATAAAGGTTCAGTTAGAATTACCATGACAGGTGCTGAAGGTATGAGTTATGACGACATGAGATCAGACTTATTAAAAGCAATAAGAATAATGCAAGACTCTTTTCCTGAACAAGCATTTACTTGGGGTAGTGTTCCAGGATACGGCGGAAGCAGTGGTAATAGTTCTGCATCTGGAAGATTGGGTTTGGTAAGAAAAGATGAAAGAACAAGAACACAATCAGAAATTGCAGCAGATTTGAATAAAAAAATGAAACGTTTTAAAAACGTTAGGGTTTTTGCTATCGAAGAACAAACTATTTCT
>JALRFB010000220.1 GCA_023256555.1 Sediminibacterium sp.
ATATATACCAATATAAAATTTCTGTAGGCTACGATTATCAGTTTACAAGAAATAACCTGCAATGGAATAGACGTAATGGAAAGTATAGTGAAGTAGGTATGTATAGTGGCATCTTTGCTACAGATTGGTCATGGGCCACTTTGTTTCTTGATTTTGACAATGATGGTTTCAAAGATATTTTTGTTGCCAATGGTATTCCTAAGCGCATGAACGATATGGATTATGTAAATTATGTTTCTAATCAGGAGATTCAAGAAAAGATTAGAGATAATAAAATGGGAGAAAAAGATATGGCGCTGATTGATAAGTTCCCTGAAATTAAAATCCCTAATCAGTTTTTCTTGAATCAACAAAACATGTCATTTGCGGATAAAGAAAAAGCAGTTACCAATAATCCTAATTCTTATTCTAATGGAGCTGCTTATGCAGACTTTGATAATGATGGAGATCTAGACTTAGTGGTGAATAATGTGAATGATAAAGCATTTATTTATCAAAATAAAGCTAATGAATCTAAAACGAATCAATACGTTTCTATTCAATTAAAAGGCGCTGAAAAAAATATCAATGCAATTGGTGCTAAAGTGATATTGTATACTAAAGATCAAATAAGAACTTATGAGAAATTTCCTGTTAAAGGGTTTTTGTCAAGTATGGAAGTACCCATGTTAATTGGTTTAAAGCAAACCAAAATCGATTCAGTATTCTTAATATGGCCAGATAATAGTTTTGAAAAAATTGACCTAACGAAGCAACAAAATAAAACTGTTAGCTATACTTATAAAAAGGGTTTGCCCCAATTTAATTATGATTTAATTAAAAAGCATTGGCCTTCTTCCGAGTATTCAATGCAAGATATGACTGCAGTATCTGGATTAAATTTCAAACATCAAGAAAATGTGTTTCAAGAATTTAATAGAGAACAATTAGTTCCTCAAATGAATTCGACAGAAGGTCCAGCATTAGCCATTGCAGATATCAATCATGATGCACTAGAAGATATTTTCATTGGAGGGGCGAGAGGATTTGCAGGTGCTGTATATACACAACAAAAAAATGGAAAATTTATTCAAGTATCACAGCCAGCATTGGCATTGGATAGTAATTATGAAGATGTAGCCGCTGTATGGGCTGATTTTAATAAAGATGGACATCTAGATTTGGCTGTGGCTTCTGGTGGTAATGAATATTACGGAAAAGATGTAAATATGTTATCTCGAATTTACTTAAACGATGGAAAAGGTAATTTGAGAAAACTAGACAATGCAATTCCAATTCATAATCAATCTTCTTCGATTATAGCAAGAGATTTTAATAAAGATGGAGCAATCGATTTATTTATTAGTAGCAGGGTGGTTGCCATGAGTTATGGTGCTCCTGCAAGCAGTTATGTTTTATATAACACTGGTGATGGTCATTTTAAAGATGTTAGTTCAACTATTGCTCCTTCTTTTTCTGAAATTGGATTTATCACCAATGCATCTGAAGCGGATATAAATGGTGATGGTGTTAAAGAAATTATTTTAACACATCAATGGGGAGGTATTGATGCATACAATACTCAAAAAAGTCCTTGGGAGAAAATCGCTATTACTAAATTGCCAGGATGGTGGAATTTCGCCTATCCAGTAGACATAGATAAAGACGGAGATCTTGATTTAATTGCAGGCAATTTGGGCTTAAATACCAGATTAAAAGCCACAGAAGAAGAGCCCATCAGATTATATTTTAATGATTTTGATGATAATGGAAAGAAAGAACAAGTAATGAGTTTTTACTTGCAACATAAAGAGATACCATTTGCTAATAAGGATGAAATTCAAAGG
The DNA here is from genome assembly GCA_023256555.1 of Sediminibacterium sp. Classification (GTDB taxonomy): domain Bacteria; phylum Bacteroidota; class Bacteroidia; order Chitinophagales; family Chitinophagaceae; genus Sediminibacterium. Next base: position 1,827 of record JALRFB010000220.1, read on the forward strand.
CAAATTCCTAAAGTAAAAAAGAACTTCTTGTATGCTGAAGACTTTGCTAAAGCGAGTATCCAAGATATTTTTACCAAAGAGAAATTACAATCTGCCGATGTGTACAAGGCCTATCATTTTGCTAATACAATATTCATCAATGATGGCAAAGGTAATTTTACTCCAAGTGTTTTACCATGGGAGGCGCAGATCACTGCATATAAAACAGCAAGTATTTGTGATATCAATGGGGATAGTCTACCCGACATTTTAATGATGGGAAATTATTTCGATAATAATGTACAAATGGGTAGATATGATGCAGATTATGGTACCGTGTTAATTAATCAAGGGAAAGGACAATTCAA
>JALRFB010000221.1 GCA_023256555.1 Sediminibacterium sp.
GTAGCTGTACCAACTCTTCTTATGAAGATATCAGCCGTGCAGTAAGTTTAGCTAAACAAGTTGCTCAAAAAGGGTTGACTACAAAAGCAGAATACATGATAACTCCAGGTTCTGAGCAAGTAAGATATACCATTGAAAGAGATGGTTTCTTAGATGTGTTCAGTCAAATTGGAGCAAAAGTATTTGCAAATGCATGTGGACCTTGTATTGGTATGTGGGAGCGTGTAGGTGCTGAGAAAAAAGAAAAGAATACCATTGTACATTCTTTCAACAGAAACTTTGCAAAGCGTGCAGATGGTAATCCAAACACTTATGCATTTGTGGGTTCTCCAGAATTAGTTACTGCATTAGCGATTGCTGGTGATTTAACTTTCAATCCATTAACAGATACTTTAACCAACGATAAAGGTGAGCAAGTTAAATTAGACGCTCCTACTGGTGATGAATTACCAGTTAAAGGTTTCGCAGTTGAAGATGCTGGATACCAAGCGCCTGCTGAAGATGGTTCACAAGTAGTTGTAGCGGTAGACCCAGCGTCTAAGCGTTTACAATTATTAGATCCATTTACTGCATGGGAAGGAACTGATTTAAAATCCTTAAGATTATTGATCAAGGCAAAAGGAAAATGTACAACAGATCATATCTCTATGGCTGGTCCTTGGTTAAAATTCCGTGGTCACTTAGATAATATCTCTAATAACTTATTAATTGGTGCAGTAAACTTCTTCAACGAGAAGACAGACAATGTAAAGAGTCAATTAAATGGCAATTACGATACTGTTCCAAATACACAAAGAGCATATAAGGCTGCAGGTATCGGAACAATTGTAGTAGGTGATGAAAACTACGGTGAAGGTAGTTCTCGTGAGCACGCTGCTATGGAACCACGTCATTTAGGTGTGAGAGTGGTATTAACTAAATCATTTGCACGTATCCACGAAACCAACCTGAAAAAACAAGGTATGTTGGCTTTAACTTTTGCAGATAAAGCAGACTATGATAAAATTCAAGAAGACGATAGCATTGATGTTACAGGCCTAACTAGCTTCGCACCAGGCACACCATTAACTTTAGTGTTAACACATAAAGATGGCTCTACTGATACTATCAAAGCAAACCATACTTATAACCAACAACAAATTGAGTGGTTTAAAGCAGGTGGTGCATTGAATATCATCAGAAAGCAAGTAGCTGGGTAAGATTTTTTACCTCTTATGAATATTTTAAATCCCTCTGAGTTATCAGGGGGATTTTTATTTTATAAATTAGCTTTAATGAAAATATAAAGCATAATTTATAAAACCTCTTATGATTTAGAAATCCCAAGGGGATTTTTTCTATCTTTAAAACATGATAAACACAGCACTAGTCTCTTTTGGAATGAGCGGAAAAGTTTTTCACGCACCATTTATTCAAGCCAATCCACATTTTAATTTAGTAGGAAGCTGGGAAAGGTCTTCTAAAAATATAGAAGCTGCCTACCCTGGCACCAAATCTTTTAATAGCTATGAAGAAATTTTAGCAGATGCAACAATTGACTTAGTGGTAGTAAATAGTCCTAACGACTCTCATTACACCTATACCAAACAAGCATTATTGGCTGGCAAGCATGTTGTTTGCGAAAAAGCATTTACCATAACAACTGCTGAAGCACAAGAACTAGACGATCTCGCAAAACAAAAAGGATTAAAATTAGCAGTTTATCACAACAGAAGATACGATGCAGATTTTTTAACCTTGCAACAACTTATCAAAGAAGACGCCATTGGAGACCTATTAGATGTACAAATAAGTTTTGAAAGATACAGAACCACATTAAGCCCGAAGAAGCATAAAGAATCAGTAACACCTGGTGCTGGTTTATTATACGACCTTGGTCCTCATTTAGTAGACCAAGCTATTCTTTTATCTGGTATGCCTTTAGCAGTTTTTGCAGATATTAGAATTATCAGAAAAGTCGGAATAGTCGATGATTACTTTCATATGATATTGTATTATCCAGGCCATAGAATTACTTTAACTAGTGGCATGGTATTTATGACACAATTGCCCGGATACAAAATTTATGGCACCAAGGGCAGTTTTATCAAAAAGAGATCAGATGTTCAAGAAGCAGATTTAATTGCAGGCAAAATACCTGGATCTGCCAATTGGGGCGAAGAAGCGATTGCA
>JALRFB010000222.1 GCA_023256555.1 Sediminibacterium sp.
AGATAAGTTCAGTGAAGTAATTAAAGGTATTTATAGTAAGATGACATTAGATTTATCCAATCAAAACTCCTATGATTTTGTCAATGGAAAAGGAAAAGAAATAGCTAACTACGTAAGAAGAAAATTATTGTTTTAGGAAGTGGTCCTAACAGAATTGGACAAGGGATTGAATTTGATTATTGTTGTGTACATGGATTATTAGCGGTGAAAGAATCAGGATACGAAGCGATTATGGTGAACTGTAATCCTGAAACGGTATCTACCGATTTTGACATGGCCGATAAATTATATTTTGAGCCAGTATATTGGGAACACCTTTGGGAAATTATCGAATTAGAACAACCAGAAGGAGTGATTGTGCAATTAGGTGGACAAACAGCCTTAAAATTAGCAAAGCGTTTAACAGAAAGAGGTATTAAAATTATTGGAACATCATTTGATAGTTTAGACATTGCAGAAGATAGAGGACGCTTTAGTGACTTATTAAAAGAATTGGATATTCCTTATCCTCAATACGGAACAGCTTATACAGCTGAAGAAGCGATTGAAGTAGCCAACCAAGTAGGTTACCCAGTATTGGTTAGACCAAGCTATGTAATTGGTGGACAAAGAATGCGTATTGTGATTAACGACGCAGAAGTAGAAAGCTCTGTAGTAAGTATCTTAAAACATATCCCAGACAATAAAATCTTGATCGACCATTTCTTAGATCGTTGTCAAGAAGCAGAAGTAGATGCCATTTTTGATGGAGAAACTTTTCATGTAATGGGAGTGATGGAACATATTGAACCAGCAGGTATACATAGTGGAGATAGCAATGCAGTATTACCTGCATTCAACCTTACTCCATTAATTGTTGCTACAATGGAATTCTATAGCGAGAAGATTGCAAGAGCATTAAATATTAGAGGATTGATCAATATTCAGTTCGCTATCAAGGACGATAAAGTATATGTGATCGAAGCAAATCCAAGAGCTTCTAGAACAACTCCTTTCATTGCAAAAGCATACCAAATACCTTATTTAAATATCGCTACTAAAGTAATGTTAGGTGCTAATAAATTAACTGACTTTACGATGGAGAAAAAAATAGATGGTTTCGCAATTAAAGAACCAGTATTGAGTTTTGAAAAATTCCCAGGAGTAAATAAAGAATTAGGACCAGAAATGAAGAGTACCGGTGAAGCAATCCGCTTTATCAAAGACCTCCGCGATCCATATTTCCGCACGCTTTACAAAGAGCGTTCAATGAACTTAAGCCGATAAAAATAAAAGAGCCCTTAAAAAAAATTAAGGGCTCATTTATTTTTACTCATATGATTTTTTATTCTGACATAGAAACATTCGAATCAATACTAATCCGAGCGATCGTTCGAGCTTGCGAGCCGAGAGTCGAGGATTAGGTATTTATTCGAATGTATTATTATGGATTAACTCCATACTTATCTATAAGGTAAATAATCGCTGTCATATTAGCGGCTCCTAATAACAATTCACGCTTATTAACGTTCTCAAACACATCTGTTTTAGCATGATGCAAATCGAAATAACGTTGACTATCTGGCACTAAGCCTGATAAAACAATATTTGGATTTACTTTCGCTAATGGACCAATATCTGCTCCACCTCCACCTGCTGTTACTTCTGTTCCATAAGGTTTTAATAAACTATTCCAAGATTGAAATTTTTTTAATTGATCTGGAGTACAAGTAATACCAATAGCTCTTGGTGTAAATCCACCTTCATCACTTTCTAAAGCGAAAATATGTTGCTCCTTATTTTCTTTAGCAAGATCAGCATATTTATTACCACCACGCATACCATTTTCTTCATTTGCAAATAATACAAAACGTATCGTATGTTTAGGAATATAATTAATTGCCTTCATCATTCTTAAAATTTCCATCGTTTGTACAATGCCTGCCCCATCATCATGGGCACCTTCATTTACATCCCAACTATCTAAATGACCACCTACCGTAATGATATCATTTGGAGATTGAGATCCTTTTATTTCTGCAATAATATTATGTCCTGTGGTGTCTGCTAAAAACTTACCATGCGTAGCCATACCAATTTTTACAGCACTCGATTTTTTTGCAAGTGACCATAAATAATCGGCGTCACGAGGGCCCACTGCTTGCGCAGGAATTTTTGGAAAAGAATCGTTG
>JALRFB010000223.1 GCA_023256555.1 Sediminibacterium sp.
CAATTTAAATTTCACTTGATCATCTCCTAATTGCTTAATGCCTTTGTCAACACCAGCAGTTGATACGGTAATTCTTCTCGGGCTCATTCCTAAGCCTTCAGGTGAAGTAATTCTTTCTATTGCAGCCAATACATTTTTATAATTCAATAAGGGTTCACCCATTCCCATAAACACAATATTGCTCAAATTGGCATCATATGTTTTTTCAGTTTGTTGCTTGATCATCACCACTTGGTCGTAGATCTCATCAAAACTTAAATTTCTTTTGCGCTCCATATAACCTGTAGCACAAAACTTACAACTTAAGCTACAACCAATTTGAGAAGACACACAAGCAGTTTTTCTCTCTGTAGTGGGAATCAATACGCCCTCAATCATATGATCGTCAAAAGTTTCAAATCTGGTTTTCAAAGTGCCATCTTCACTTAATTGAGTAGCATCCAAGCTAAGCGCTGGTAGGGTAAAATTTTCCACCAATTTCTGGCGAAGGGCTTTACTTAAATTGCTCATGTCATCAAAACTATGGGCGTGTTTTTGCCATAGCCACTCTTGAATTTGCTTTACTCTATATTTAGGCTCGCCGGCCTCTAGTATAAATCGTTCAATATCAGCTACTTGTGCATGTCTAATATTGGGTCTCATCTTGTCCATATTGCAAAGATACTTGTTAAGCTTTGTTTGTATTTATTTATTTCTTTTGTCAATTTGCCAATTGTATCTAAATTGAAGATCTAAATCAATCAAAAAAGGCCATTATGAAAAAAGTTTTATTCTTAGCTATAGTATGTATGAGTACTATTATTACAGTGAGTGCACAAGAAAGTCCATTAAAGGCTTATTTAGGTAAATATGTTTTTGCTGCAGGAAGTCCAGTTGCTGAAGTGACTATCACAATTGAAGACAGTTCTTTAATGATCAATTCTGCAATGGGGTCAACACCTATTGAAAAGAAAGGGGTAGATACTTTTTATTTAGCACAATATGATGCAAATATCATCTTCAAAAGAGGTGCAGATAAATCAGTAATTGAACTTTCCATTAATGTTCAAGGAATGGAATTAGTAGGTAAGAAAGAGGTTGCTGCGGCAGCCACTAACACTCCTAACGCCATTAAAAAAGAAGAATTGTTTGAAACAATTTGGGCAGAAAAATTGAATCATTAAAATTAATCGAAGCGTTTTTGCAATGCTTCAAAAGGAATGGTTTCTTGTTCGCCAGTAATTAAGTTTTTAACTGTACATGTTTTGCTGGCTAACTCTTCTGAACCGATGATCACAATTTGAGGAATATTTTTTTTCTCAGCATATTTAAATTGCTTGTCGAATTTACTCTTTTCAGGGTAGATTTCACAAGCAATTTTTTTGTTGCGCAATTGCATCATTTGTAAATAAGCAGCCGCGGCTTCTTCTTCTCCTAAATTAAAAAATAATACTTGTGTACCTGCTTCGATAGTTGCAGGGAATAATTGTTTTTCTTCTAACACATCAAAAATTCTGTCTACTCCAAAACTAATACCCACGCCAGGCACATTGTTTACGCCAAATAATCCTGTAAGGTCATCGTATCTTCCGCCCCCGCCAATACTGCCCATTTGAGCATCAATCGCTTTTACTTCAAAAATGATTCCAGTATAATAATTCAATCCTCTCGCTAAAGTAAAATCGGTTTCAACAAATTGAGCCATACCTGTGGCTTCATGATAATTCAATACGAAATTGATTTCTTCAATTCCTTTAGCAGCAGTTTCATTCCCAGCAAAAATTGATGCAAGCTTTGCTAATTTTTCTTTGTTGGTTCCACTGATGTTTAAATAATTTTCTATGGTTGATTGTTGTGCATCTGTAAATCCTTTCGCACTTAATTCTGCTTGTACTTTCTCCCAACCAATTTTATCTAACTTATCAATTGCAATCGTCAAATCAATTAATTTTTCTTCTCCACCACATACCTGCGCTAAAGCCAATAAAATTTTTCTATTATTTATTTTAATGGTTACTGGTAATTGCAGTGCCTTAAAAGCTGTTACATAAATTGAAACTAAATCTACTTCATTGATTAAGCTTTCACTTCCTACTATATCTGCATCGCATTGGTAAAACTCTCTATATCGTCCTTTTTGTGGTCTATCTGCTCTCCAAACTGGTTGCATTTGATATCTTTTGAAAGGGAA
>JALRFB010000224.1 GCA_023256555.1 Sediminibacterium sp.
CACCCTAATTCTTTTTTGGACGCCATTATAATTGGTGCAAATTATAATAGAAGGGTCTTTTTTTTAGCGAGAGGGGATGTATTTGAGAAAAAAGTATATAGGTTCTTATTAAACTCCTTAAATATGATTCCGGTATATAGATTAAGAGAAGGAAAAGAATTTCTACACTTAAACGATTATGCTATTAGAAAATCAATTGAATTAATAGCAAAAGGAGAATCAGTTTTAATTTTTATAGAAGGGGTTTGTGTAAACGATCATCAACTTCAACCATTTAAAAAAGGAACAGCAAGAATTTTAGAAGGCCTACATCAAAAGAATGTTTTCCCCACAATTCATATAGCAGGAATTGCCTATAATAATTTTAGTGGTATTGGTAAAAAAATAAACTTAATCATTTCAGAATTTTTGTTTGATCAAAAAATAGCAACTGCGCAAGATCGTGTTGCTTTTAATAATCGTGTTTGTATTGTATTAGCAGAAAATATTATTGTTCCCAGCCAACCCACTAATATTCATAAAAATTTCTGGTATTTTTTACACAAACCCTATTATAATTTGATAAAAAATTTTGTTGCTAAAAAAACAAAAGATTCTGTTTTTTTTGATTCTGTTTTATTTAGTGTTTTGCTTTTTACTTATCCTGTTTTTTTATTCATCATATCAATAATACTATCTCTTTTTAATCTAAGTATACTAAGTATTTTAATAATACTAATTGCAATACCTTTGTTAAGTAAAAGCAGCATTTCATAAAAACAATTACATGAGCACAACTAATCCAAATTTGCGTGTTTTAGAAAAAAGAAAAAAAATTGCACTAATTGCGCACGATAATAAAAAGAAAGATTTAATAGAATGGGCGGTACACAATAAAAAAGAACTAGCAAAGCACAGCTTGGTAGCAACTGGTACCACTGGTAAACTTATTGAAGACGCCCTTGATCAACCCGTCACAAAACTATTGAGTGGTCCTTTGGGTGGAGATCAACAAATAGGCGCAATGATTGCCACAGGTGATGTTGATGTGATATTCTTTTTCTTTGATCCTATGGAAGCACAACCCCACGATAGTGATGTAAAAGCGCTTTTAAGGCTTGCTGTTGCATGGAATCTACCTATGGCATGTGATAGAACCACGGCTGATTTTTTAATGACTTCTAGGTTTATGCAAGAGGAGTATACTTATGAATTACCTAATTACACCCATTATTTAAACAGAAAAGTGTAATGCCCTTTAAAATACACTCCAATTATGTACCCTCGGGCGACCAACCAACAGCCATAAAACAGCTAACAGAGGGTGTATTAGCGGGTGATCGATATCAAACCTTATTAGGGGTGACAGGTTCGGGTAAAACTTTCACCATTGCGAACATGATTCAAAATGTACAAAGGCCAACGCTGGTGCTTACACACAATAAAACACTGGTTGCGCAATTGTATGGAGAATTCAAGCAATTCTTTCCAGAGAACGCTGTAGGATACTTTGTTTCTTATTATGATTATTATCAACCAGAAGCCTATTTACCTACTTCTGGTGTGTATATTGAGAAAGACCTTAGTATTAATGAAGAGTTAGACAAACTAAGACTGCAAGCCACCGCACAATTATTGAGCGGAAGAAGAGATATTATCATTGTGGCAAGTGTGAGTTGTATTTATGGTATGGGAAATCCAACTGAATATGAAAATGGTATTATTCGTATTCATGCCGGAATGACTTTTTCAAGACAAGCTTTTTTACACGCACTAGTAAATAGTTTATATCATAGAACGGAAACAGAATTTGATCGCGCTTCTTTTAGAGTAAAAGGAGATACGGTGGATATTAATCTTCCCTATGTTGATTATGGATATCGTATCACTTTTTTTGGAGACGAAATCGAAAGCATAGAAAGCATTGAAATTGAGTCTGGCAAACGAATTGAGCGAATGGAGAACGCCGCAATTTTTCCCGCTAACCTCTACTTGGCACCTAAAGAAATGTTGCAAGAAATTATTTATGAGGTTCAAGATGAAATGCGCGCACAAGTGGAATATTTTAAAAAAATTGGAAGACCCATCGAAGCACAAAGAATTAAAGAGCGTGTGGAATACGATATTGAAATGATTAGAGAATTAGGGTATTGCACAGGTAT
>JALRFB010000225.1 GCA_023256555.1 Sediminibacterium sp.
AGCGAAGTCTGGATGAATATTGAAGATATTGTCAGCGCCAAATATCCAAGTAGAAGATTTACTTAATTTCAAACTAGCATAAATGTCGGTAGTAGCTTTGCCTCTGTAATTAAATATTTCTGGAACAAAAACATTCTCATTTGCATCAGTAGGTACCATAGGATTAATACCATCTCCATTATAACCAAAGCCGGTTAATTGCAAGTTTCCAAAATAAGTCATTCTTGCACCTAATGTAAATTTCTTTGCTGCATAATCTACACTAAAAGAATATTTAGATTCTGGTGCAGATGCTTTTAAGAAATATTGTTCTCTATCATTAAAGAAAGTACTTGCATTATAAGAATTGGTATTCAATGCAGCTGGTACATGTATGTCATCTATTTTAATACCTTGGAAATTAGCAACAAATAAAAATTTCATTTTTTGAGTCGCATTAATTCTCCAATTATAATCCGCAACGATATCTACCCCTGTATTCGTTGTATTCACTGCATTAGCAAAAAACTGTGCAGTTGCAACTCCCATTGAGTTTAATTTATTGGTTAATGCAGCAGGTAGGGTAGCATCAGATGCACTAAATAAACCTGATAATACTACACGATCTTTCATTTGGATATTGTAACCATCTACAGTTAAATTAAAATTTCTAAATGGCTTCCAAGTAAAACCAATGCTTTTGTTAACAGATGTTTCTTGCTTTAAAGAAGGTATACCCGCTAATTTTGTAATGGCATCATCATTTCTAGCAACTCTTGATTGAACTAATTGTCCTTGAGAGAAAGAAGTTAAAGTGTTACTGAAATATTTTTGTTGTAATGAAGGTGCACGATATCCTGTACTGATTGATCCTCTGAAATTAAAGTTATCAGTTAATTTATATCTGAAGGATGTTTTGTAAGTAGCAACAGATCCAAAGTCAGAATAATTTTCACCTCTTATTGCACCTGTTACCAAGAATGATTCAGTGGGTGTGTATTCTAGATCTACATATCCACCAGTTACATTTCTAGAAGCACGTACTTTATCGTCTGGGCTAAAGCCAGGAAAACCTTGTGCGCCTGGAGCTTGTTCAAAACCAAGACTATTAGGGAATGCAGCAAAAGAAGCATACTCGCCTTGGAAAATATTGTATTTCTCGTTTCTTAATTCACCACCAAAAGAAACTTTAACACCACCTTGATTAACGATACCCAATTGTTTAGAGAAATCTAAATTGGTGGTGTTTTGGATAAATTCAAAACCACCATCATCAAATTTTGTTTGTTGTGGATTACCGATATTAGATGCATTGAATGTGCCGGCACCAAAATAATGGAAACCATTATACCCCATGGTATTACTTAAGTCCCAGGTCCAACCATTGGTAGTTGTTTGAGTTAAACCTGCTGCTAATGACATGTCTTTGATCTTAGCTTGGATATGAGGGTTATAGCTAATATCACCAGAGCCAGAATTAAACATAATATCTCTAACAAATATTAAATCTCCGGTTGATGTAATTGGAAATCTATTAGGCTTTGCAGACCAATTTCTTGTATATGCATAAGCGTCAGAATTTTTCAAGTTCATGCCGCCAAATGAATAAAATTTCAAACCATTATTTCCAATAGGTAATTCTAAGTTCATCATAGTTCCATGTGAATTCATTGAACCATCACCAAATCCTTGTCTCCAAGTATTGGTAGGTAAACCATCTTTGTCTTCAATATTACTAGAAGCTGCTTGACGGAAAGTTTTTCCTTGATCTAGGAAATCATAAGATAAATTAATAAATCCACCTTTCTTTCCTAAGTTAAATCCTCTATTAATACTAAATGATTGTGTAACTCCATCAATAGGTCTTGCAGTTAAATAATCATTGTTATCTCTAAATTGGAAAGTATTAAATTTCTTATCATAATAGCCAGCTACCCCTGTCACTATATTCCACTCACCTACATTCTTTTTTAATACAACGTTCATTACTCCCGCAATCGCATCAGAGCCATATTGTGCAGCTGCACCATCTCTTAAAATTTCGATTCTGTCAACAGAAAACTGAGGGAAACCATTTAAATCAACTCCACTACCTCCACGACCTCTTGTTCCAAACAAGCCCACCAAAGCTGTGCTGTGTCTACGTT
>JALRFB010000226.1 GCA_023256555.1 Sediminibacterium sp.
TTCCAAGCAAATTGATTAAACCCTTGCTCGGCAGAAGGACCTTCTTTGTCTTTAGAGCTATATGTTCTAATCACTTTATTTTGATCATCCATAATACTAATTTCTACTTTAGTACTATCTGTTGGATTCGCTAAATAATATTTAACTACAGCACCTTTTAATGGATTTAAACCAACATTCGCTGGAATACTTGCAGCAGCTCTTCTTCTTCTACCGCCCACTTGAGGTGGCACTCTATAGGTGTTCGCTACAGGGAATACCTTATTAACAGCAGCAGTTTGGAATTGCTCAATTAAACTTAAGTCATCAAAAATATAGATACTTCTACCTTGAGTTCCAACGATTAAATTATTATCTCGAATTAATAAATCGGTAACAGGAGTTACAGGTAAATTTAATTGGAAAGGCTCCCAAGATTTACCATCATTCATAGATACATATAAACCATATTCAGTACCTGCAAATAATACACCTGCTTTTTTTGTACTTGCAACAATGGCTCTTGTGAAATGCATTGGATCAATACCTGTAGTGATCTTCTCCCAAGTTTCACCATAATCATTTGTCTTATAGATATACGGAGCGAAATCATCTAATTTATATCTAGTACCAGCAAAATAAGCTGTTCCCTTTCTTAATGGATCTACTTCTACTCTATTCCACATCATCCATTTTGGAGCATCTTTTGGTGTAACATTTTTCCATGTAGCACCACCATCCTTACTTACACTAATCACTCCATCATCACTACCAGTCCACAATAAATCTTTTTCTAATGGAGATTCTGCTGCAGTGAAAATTGTACAATAGTATTCTACACTAGTATTATCCTGTGTGATTGGACCACCAGAACTTTTTTGTTTTGATTTATCATCAGTCGTTAAATCTGGAGATAATTTAGTCCAACTAGCTCCTTCGTTTTCAGTAGAGAATAAATGATTACCTGCTGTATATAATTTCTTTGGATTATGTGGAGAGAAGAAAATCGGATGATTCCATTGGAAACGATATTTCATTGCTTCTGCACCTGCTCCCATTGGATTATCAGGCCATACATTGATCACTCTATTTTCACCAGTCTTATGATCAAATCTTGTAATTAAACCTCCATAAGATCCACCATATACAATATCAGGATTAGTTGGATCAGCAACAATGTATCCACTTTCTCCACCAGCCGTTACTTCAAAGTCTGATTCTCCAATAAAAGAACCATAAGTACTTGATCTAATTCTGAATGCAGAATTATCTTGTTGTGCACCTAAGATTCTATAAGGGAAACTATTGTCAGTACTTAAACGATATACTTGAACAGTAGGTTGATTCATCACCGTACTCCAAGACTTTGCACCATCTAAGCTCACTTGAGCGCCACCATCATCAGAAACAATCATACGCTTTGGATTTTTTGGATCAATCCATAAATCGTGATGATCTCCATGAGGCGTTGCCACTGGTTTAAAATTTCTTCCTCCATCTGTAGACACCATAAAGTTTACATTAGGACAGTATACTTTGTTTTCGTCCATTGGATCAACAAACACTTTAGTATAATACCATGCTCTTTGACGAATATTATTATCACTACACACTAATTCCCAAGATTTACCAGCATCATCAGACATATACAAACCACCATCTTTATTTTCTATTAATGCATATAATTTATCTGTATTTGATTTTGCAACGCCAATACCTACAATACCCCAAACACCTTTAGGCAAACCTTTTGCTGTTTTGATATTGGTCCATGTTTCTCCACCATCCGTACTTTTATACATACCTGATCCATCTCCACCACTTTCTAAACTATACGGAGTTCTAATTAATTGCCAAGTACCTGCATACAATACATCTGGATTACTTGGATCGATAATTAAATCACTTGCACCAGTTTGTGGATTAACATACAATACTTTTTTCCATGTAGCACCACCATCTGTACTTTTATAAACACCTCTGTTTTCATTTGGACCAAATAAATGTCCCATTACTGCAGCCCAAACAATATCTGGATTTTTTGGATGCACAATCATACGCACAATATGACGACCTTCTTTTAATCCAATATTTTTCCAAGTTTTACCTTCATCTGTAGATTTCCATGCACCTTCTAATCCTT
>JALRFB010000227.1 GCA_023256555.1 Sediminibacterium sp.
CAGAAGTTAAATAATATTGATGATCAATACTTTTGTTAGAAGTATTTACTTTTCCAATTGTTACTTCTACAGGCTCTTTCATGTAACGCTTACTCACTTTCCTAATTTCTGGTGGCATGGTTGCGCTAAATAACCAAATACTTTCTCTATTAGGAGTGTTCTTTAAGATAAACTCAATATCGTCTTGGAATCCCATATTCAGCATTTCGTCTGCTTCATCTAATACAACATATTCAATTTGATCTAAATTGATTGCCTTACGCTCGATTAAATCAATTAATCTACCAGGAGTGGCTACCACTATTTGAACACCTCTTTTCAAATCTCTGATTTGCATACCAATTGATGTTCCACCATATACTGCCAATACTTGTAATCCTGAAACATGTTTTTTAAACAAATTGATTTCGTTCACAATTTGCATACACAATTCACGCGTTGGACATACCACCAAGGCTTGAGGATATTTATCAGCTGTATTGATTAATTGAATTAATGGCAAACCAAAAGCAGCTGTTTTACCAGTACCTGTTTGTGCCAATCCTATAAAGTCTTTTGTTCCGCTAATCAAAACCGGAATAGAACGCTCTTGAATTTCTGTAGCGTGTGTGTACCCTAATTCAGTTACTGATTTTACCAATTGATCATTTACGCCTAATTCAGCAAAAGTCTTTTTAGTTTTTACTGCTTCAATCAATTCGTTTTTCTGCTCCATCTCTTCTATTTTCTTCATTTTATTTTTTTCTAAATTTCTTAAATAAGAATTTGAATTATTTCAAAATTCTTTTAATACCATTTGCATTTTCAATCAAATCAGATAAGTACTCAAAGTTTTCTTTTTCCAAGCAAGCTTTGAACTTTTTCAATTGACTAATATGCTCGTTCAATACATCTAATACATTTTCTTTGTTTTGCATAAAGATGGGAACCCACATTGCCGCGTTGGACTTCGCCAAACGTACTGTGCTCTCAAATCCACCACTCGCTAATTCAAAAATGGCATCAGACTCTTTTTCTTTCTCAAGCACGGTATTCGCCAGTGCAAAAGAAGTAATATGCGATATATGACTTACATAAGCTACATGTATATCATGTTTTATCGCATCCATGTTTACAATATGCATCCCTAGCGCCTTATATAAAGACTCTACTTTTTGTAATGCATCTGCATCCACTTTATCTGCATTGCAGATAACTGTTGCTTTTTCTAGAAAAGCATCCTCTTGTGCAGCACTTGGACCACTGAATTCAGTTCCCCACATTGGGTGTGTTGGTACAAATCGGCCTTTTTTAGCATGCCCATTTGCAATGTTCACAATACTTTCTTTGGTGGATCCTACGTCAAACACAACTTGTTGGTCAACTAAGTCTAAAATAGTAGGCAATAACTTTTCAGCAATATTTACAGGAGTAGCAATAGCAATGATATCTGAATTTCTAACAGCGTCTTCTAATGACCTAATTTCATCTACCAATCCTAATGCCAAAGCTTCTGCTTGGTGTTGGGTATTGTTATCCACGCCAATAACATTAGACACAAAACTTTTACGTTTTAATGTTAATGCTAATGACCCCCCCATCAATCCAATTCCAATAACTGCTAAACGCATGCTTTTACTCTTTTAATTGCTTCATTAAATTTCTCCATTGAGCCGCATAAACTCACACGGATGTAATCATTACCAGCGGTACCAAAAATGCCACCCGGTGTAATAAAGACATTCGCATCATATAACACTTTATCACTTAATGCGTACCCATCTTTATATTTGGCTGGTATTTTAGCCCATACAAACATCCCTACCTGCGTTTTTGAAAATGTACAATCCAAAAGATCTAACAATTCAAATACTTTTTCACGACGCTCTGTATAAATTTTATTTACTGAATCATACCAAGATTGATCTAAGCTTAATGCTTTTGCTGCAGCCAATTGAACTGGCAAAAACATTCCACTATCCATATTAGATTTGAATCTTAATATTTCGTTGACCCTGTCTTCTGCCGCAATCAACATCCCTACTCTCCATCCAGCCATATTTTGACTTTTACTTAAAGAGTTTAATTCTATCACTACTTCTTTGGCGCCTTCAATTGATAATAAACTTTCTGGATGAT
>JALRFB010000228.1 GCA_023256555.1 Sediminibacterium sp.
ATAGTATTTATTTCTAAAGCTATCTAATAAAAGAAAAAAATCGCCACCTCGTTTATGGGGGTGGCGAAAAAATCATAAGACAGAAAATAAAAAGAGCCCTTAAATTTAAATAAGGGCTCTTTTATTTTTACTGACCCAAGATATAAGCGAAGATCAATGGTACTACGATAGTAGCATCACTCTCTACAATAAATTTAGGCGTATGAATATCTAATTTACCCCAGGTAATTTTTTCATTAGGTACTGCTCCAGAATAAGAACCATACGAAGTAGTACTATCACTAACTTGACAGAAATAGCTCCAGAACGGAACATCATGCCATTCCAAATCTTGGTACATCATTGGCACAACGCAAATTGGAAAATCACCTGCGATACCACCACCTACTTGGAAGAAGCCAACACCTTTACCACCACTATTCGCTCTATACCACTCAGTCAACATCACCATGTATTCAATACCGTTCTTCACAGTAGATGCTTTCAATTCATTCTTGATAACATAGCTAGCAAAAATATTACCAGTAGTACTATCCTCCCATCCTGGAACGATAATAGGAATATTCTTTTTAGCTGCAGCAACAATCCAGCTATTCTTAGGATCAATTTCATAATACTGCTCTAAATCGCCACTCAATACAACTTTATATAAAAACTCATGAGGGAAATAACGTTCGCCAGCAGCCTCAGCATCTTTCCAAACCTTTACTAAGTGTTTTTGTAAACGTCTAAAAGCTTCTTCTTCAGGAATACAAGTATCTGTTACACGATTATAATGGTTCTCTAATAAATCCCACTCATCTTGCGGTGTCAAATCACGATAATTAGGCACACGCTTATAATGACTATGTGCTACTAAATTCATTACGTCTTCTTCCAAGTTGGCACCAGTGCAACTAATAATGGCAATTTTGTCCTGACGGATCATTTCTGCCAAACTAATCCCCAATTCAGCGGTACTCATCGCACCAGCCAAACTCACTAACATTTTACCTCCCTCCAATAAATGGGTTTCATATCCTTTAGCAGCATCTACTAAAGCGGCAGCATTAAAATGTCTATAATGATGCTCAATAAATTGCGAAATTGGTCCCTTGCTCATTTTTTCAGATTTGATGCAAAAGTAATTTTTTTTAGCCATAAATAGTAACTTGTGTAACAATACAGAAATTGAACAAAACCAATAGATTATGAAAAAGTCTACCCCCAACCTGTTAATTGCATTAGTACTTATTGCTATCCCCTTTGGATATGCTGCCTTCATTTATTCAAGTTTACCAGCAACTATTCCTATACATTTTAACTATAAAGGAGAGGCAGATGGTTTTGGTGGGAAGGATAGTATATTTCTTGGGCCAGGTATTTTAGGAGCAGTAAGTTTATTTACATTTTTCTTGCTATCTAATATCAAAAACTTTGATCCGAAAAGAGTGAAAGAAGAAGATGATGGAATGTTTAAAAAATTTGCCATACTAATGGTTGCATTTTTAAGTTTGCTTTCATTAATTATCACCATATCTGCAAATAGTCCAGCAATTAATGTAACTAAACTATTATTGCCTGCAATAGGTTTATTTTTAGCTTTTATAGGTTGGATGATGCCCAAACTTCATCAAAACTATTTTGCAGGATTCAAACTACCATGGACTTTAGAAAATGTAGACAATTGGAATGAAACACATAAAGTAGCAGGAAAAGTTTGGTTATATGGTGGAATATTTCAAGCAATTACTGCATTAATTTTACCTAGCAAATGGGGATTCATTTGTTTTATGATTGCAGTAGTGGTGATGGTTATTATACCTACTGTTTTCTCTTATAGAATGTATAAAAGAGGTAATACGATACAATAAATTTTAGCAAATTCATATGAGTGATTCCAACAAATTAGGTACTAAATATATACATGCTGGTGCACATCCAGATCCAAGTACAGGAGCTATTATGACTCCCATTTATCAAACATCGACTTTTGTGCAAGCATCTCCTGGCGTACATAAGGGATACGAGTATGCTCGATCTCAAAACCCAACTAGGTTTGCATTAGAAGAAGCATTTGCAATTATTGAAAATGCAAAATTTGGATTGGCATTTAGTAGTGGTGTTGCAGCAACAG
>JALRFB010000229.1 GCA_023256555.1 Sediminibacterium sp.
TGAATACTTGGATGACCAATGTATGCAAATGCATGTGCAGTGCCTCTTCCTTCACTTAATACAGTCCCTTCAATTAAACATGTTGTAGGATACCAATAAATAGAATTCATATTGGGTAGGTTGGGAGAAGGTGCAATATTAAAAGTATACATGGATTGGTGATCGTAATTTTTGCAAGTAATCACTTTAAAATTGGTTGGTCCTTGAATCCATCCTTCACCAACCAACATTTTTCCATATTCACCTATTGTCATACCATATACAATGGGGATAGGCATTTTACCCACAAAGCTACTATAGGGCTTTTCTAAAACTGGACCGTCAACATAATGTCCATTTGGATTGGGTCTATCCAAAATGATTAATTGCTTTTTATTGATTGCTGCTGCTTCTATATAATATTGCAAAGAAGAGATATAAGTATAGAATCTTGTACCTACATCTTGTATATCAAATACCATGACATCTACATCCACTAAGTCTTCATTGCTTGGACCATATTTTTTTCCGTACAAAGAAACTATTTGAATACCAGTCTGTGGATCTATACCATCTGTTGTTTTTTCTCCAGCGTCTGCTGTGCCTCTTAATCCATGTTCTGGTGTAAATATTTTTTGAATATGAATACCTCTTTTTAATAGGGTGTCAATTAAATGAATCTTCCCCAACATTGCTGTATGATTGGTAAAAATAGCAACACGTTTATTTTCCAATAAAGAAAGGTATTGCTCCATTTGATAAGCACCCGGTAAGATGTCTTTTTGGGGTTGGGCTTTAGTAGTGACAACTGCCAATACTAAAACTAGAAGGAAGGGTATTCTTTTCATACCCTAAATGTAAATAAAAATTAGCTTAAGTATTTGCCAACAATGGGGACTCTTCTACCCACACCGAATGCTTTTGGTGAAACCCTGATTATTGGGCAGAATTGATTTCTTTTGTATTCGTTATTGTTCACCATTTTCAATGTCTTGTCTACCAATGCTGCATCAAAACCTAAAGCTTTTATAGCTGAAGGATCAATTCTTTTTTCAATGTATTGGTATAATAATTGATCAAGTATTTCATAATCCGGCAAACTATCACTGTCTTTTTGATCAGGTCTTAATTCTGCACTTGGTGCTTTATCAATAATATTTTGAGGAATAATTTCTTTATCTCTATTGATATAGTTTGCTAAAGCATACACTTGCATTTTATAACAATCTCCTAAAACGCCTAATCCACCTGCCATATCTCCGTACAGAGTACCATAGCCAGTAGCTAATTCACTTTTGTTCGAAGTATTTAGTAAGACATAGCCTAATTTATTCGCGATGGCCATTAAAATATTTCCTCTTGATCTGCTTTGTATATTTTCTTCAGCTAGAGAAAAAGGCAGGTCTTTAAAAATAGGTTTTAGTGTGTCTAAAAAAGATTCATAGACATCTTTGATGGCAATAATATCGTGTGGGTTGTCTAGATTAGTACTTAATTGAACTGCATCTTTTACAGAATGTTCAGTAGAATAAGGGGATGGCATTAAAATTGCATATACATTTTCTTTGCCAAGTGCCTCTACTGCAATAGCTAATGTAACTGCAGAGTCTATACCGCCAGAAGAACCAAGTATAGCTTTTTTAAAGCCCATTTTATTAAAATAATCTTTGATGCCTAATACCAATGCTTGATAAACTTGATCAATATTTAATTCCGGCATTAGTTTGCTTGGATTCAATTCTTTGTTTGGTACTCTTGCAGCAGGTTCAAGAATTGGTGCATTAATGGTACCATCATCATTGCATTCAAATACTTGTATAGCAGATTCAAACATAGGAAGCGCGCCACATAAATTAGCATTCTTGTCAAAAGCATAAGAGCCACCATCAAAAACAATTTCTGTTTGACTTCCTACTGCATTACAATAGAATAAGGGGATCTTGTATTTCAATACATTAGCCTTGATGGTTGCTTTTCTATCTTCATCATGTGTATAATCAAAAGGAGAAGCACTCAGGTTTAACATGATATCTGGAGACTGCTCCATCAAATGATCCATTGGACAAATTCTGTACAATGGGTTGTCTCCTAAATTCCAGATATCTTCGCAAATAGTAATTGCTAATTTTTTTCCTT
>JALRFB010000022.1 GCA_023256555.1 Sediminibacterium sp.
AAGCTATTGTTAATGGCAATGTTAATCAATTTCATGATGTGACTACTACCGGTAGTTATAATGAAATGAGTTTTACTTGGGCGAGTAATTTAGAAGATAAATTGTACTTAGGAGGTGCGATTGTAATGCCAATGATCAACTATACTAAATCGTTGAACTATACAGAATCTTATGCCTCAAATAATCAAGGCTTATTCGATTTTTTTGAAGACTATAGTTCTAAAGGATTTGGTATTGGTGCAAAATTGGGTTTGATTTACAAACCAGAAGCTTATTTTAGATTAGGTCTAACAGTTCATACACCTCAGTTAATTAGTTTTAGTGACGCAGTAAGTGCTTCCATGTTTAGCAATGCATATCCTGGCGGTATCAGTTCAGGTACTTTGAAAAACGAATTCTCTAGCAATTATTATCCAAGGTATAGCAACTACAACATGAGTACCCCCACCAAAGCAATTTTAAGTGGTAGCTATTTTTTCGCAAGTCCAAGCAAGCCAACACAGCCACTTGGATTTATTAGTGCGGATGTTGAGTTTATCAATTATGCTGGTACAAAATATTACACTTTGGACAATGACGCTTCAGTAGTCAATTATTATCAAGACTTAAACACCACTTTGAAAAATAATTATAAAAATGCAGTGAATATTAAAGTGGGTTCTGAAATT
This sequence comes from Sediminibacterium sp., assembly GCA_023256555.1. Taxonomy (GTDB): domain Bacteria; phylum Bacteroidota; class Bacteroidia; order Chitinophagales; family Chitinophagaceae; genus Sediminibacterium. The sequence continues at coordinate 669 of JALRFB010000022.1, forward strand.
AAATTAAGCAATGCATGGTTAGCAAGAGCGGGTGCAGCTTATTATGGTTCTCCTTATAAAGATAATTCTATCAGTGCTTCACATATGAGCATTAGTGGTGGCTTAGGTTATAGAATGGGAAATCAATTTATTGATTTTACAGTGGTAGGAATTACAACAAAAGATGCAGTTTTCCCATACAGATTAATTGACAAGAATAATTATTACGCAGAACAACAAAGCAATAGATTAATCATGAGCATTGGTTACGGAATTAAATTCTAATCCACTACTCTAAGAGAAATAAAAAAAGACGATCCGTGGATCGTCTTTTTTTATGTGTAAACTATAGCTTACTTCAAGTCTTCTAATTTAAGACCTTGATTCACTTTAATATTTTCGAAATTTAAGTTCATTTTAAACTGGCCTAAATCCATTACTGCTTCTTTAGCAAAAGCTACACCCTCCACTTTTTGATAGTTCTTATAATATTGTTGTTGAGTCACTGGGCCAGTTGGGCCTTTCTCCACTTTAGTAGATTTAACCAATAAATAAGTCTCTTTATCATAAAAGCGATGTGATTTTTTACCAGAAGGTGAAGTTAGTTCTACATCAATAGCGTCTTTCCCATCCACTTGCTCTATACCAACAATGGCTAATTTATATCCTTTATTGACGTACATCATTTCAGGCACTAAATACGTAGATTCATCTAAGCCTTCTTTGATTTCATCGGTAATGGGAGCCTGCATACCTTGTTGACTCACTTCATACTTACCATCAACAACAGCTTGTTTTGAAATAACCATTCCGCCCATAGACATTAACATCACAGCACTGCTAGGCTGAACAATTTTTTGCACCACATCAATAGATTGTCCCATCACCCCAACTTTACCAATCAATTGTACATCTTTAATTTTTTCGATACTTTCCTTACCTCCCATTGCTTGAATGGTTTTATTCAATAAAGCATCAATTGTCAAGGAAGCATCTGCTTTCTTTTCTACTGGAGCAGCAATTTCATTGCCTTCAATATCAAAATATTTGATTTCACCATATTTTTCTAGACCTTTAGTAATCTCTTTAGCATTACCTACCACCACAATATGCATTTGAGAAGGTATCAATAATGTATTTGCTACAGATTTAACTTGAGTTGCTGTCACAGCTGCTAAATTGGTTAAATATTGCTGATAATAATTTGCAGGCAAATGATATTTCTCAATATTTAAAGCAAAATTTGCAATGGTTGCAGGGTTTTCTAATGATCTTGCAAAACCACCTGCTAGATAATTCTTCATTCTACTTAATTCATCTTCCCCAATTTGCTCAATTCTAATTTTATTAATTTCAACAAGCATTTCTTGAATAGAGCTATCAGTTTTTTCATTTCTAACTGATGCCTCTGCACTGAAAATACCAACATGTTTGTTGGATTGCAATGAAGAATAAGCACCATAAGTAAAGCCATGTTTTTCTCTTAAGTTGGCAAATAATCTTCCAGAAAAACCTCCGCCTAAAATATTGTTCATTACATTCCCAGCGATATCATTGGCATCACCTTTCACCAATTGAACTGGAGAAGCAACCGTTACAACACTTTGAACTGAAGATGGTCTGTCAACAATTGCTACATAAGTTTTAGCTGGTCTAGAAGATTTTTCAAATTGTTGCGTTGGCACAACACCAGTTTTCCAAGCACCAAAATACTTTTCTGCTAATTGTTTTGCTACAGATGGCTCTATATCACCGACAAAAATCAAATTAGCAATATTAGGTTTCCAATAAGTATTAATAAAAGACTTAGCATCTTCCACTTTAACTGCATTCACCGTTTTAATCGTCATAATTTCTCCGAAAGCATGTCCAGATCCATATACTAATTTCTTAACTACATTTCCGGCGATAGCATCAGCATCATCTTTATTACTTTCTATACCAGAAATGGTTTGCTTTCTTACCTTTTCTAATTCAGTTGCATTCATAGAAGGATGCAAAACGACTTCTGAAAGTAGAGCAAACAAAGCTGGAAAATTTGTTTTCAGTGAACTAGCTGTTGCGCTGGTACTAGATGTTGACAAACTACCTCCTAGATATTCAACTGCCTCATCTAATTGCTCTTTCGTTTTTGTGATGGTTCCTCTTTTGGCTAACTGGCCTGCCATTTCTGCTAATCCGGCCTTGTCACCCTCTTTAAAACCATCCACATCAAAATTTAAACTAGCTACCACTCGAGGCAATTTAGTATTCTTTACCACAAATACTTTTAAACCATTGGGTAAGGTAAATTTAACAGGGTTTCCCACTTGTATTAATGGGGCTTTCCCTGGAGTTGGAGCTTTTGATCTGTCAATGTTTTGAGCCATCAAGCTGAATGGCAATAAACAGATAAATATATTTAATAGTTTTTTCATAATTCTTGGATTAAAATAAGTTGTAATTATTTAGAACTGCTTTTTGGCTTAGGTAAATAATATAATACCACACGATTGTCTTTGTTTAAATACTTTCTAGCAACATTTAATACATCTTCTCTAGTTACTTTATTGTATTTCTCCAACTCGGTATTGATTAAATTAGCATCTCCAAAATACACTTCATTATTAGCCAAACTTTCTGCAATACCCGCCATAGTGGCTTTACTAGAAACCAATTCTGTAGTAATTTGATTTTTTACTTTTTGAAATTCTCTTTCCCCTACTAAATTCATTTTCACTTCATTCACAATACTATCTATACCTTGTTCTAATACTTCTGGTTTGACACCCATATTTGCCAAAGCCAATGTGATAAACAAACCCTCATCTTCATTAAAGAAAGGAGATGAACCTGCAAAAGCCGCTAATTGCTTTTTATCAACTAATGTTTTAGTCATTCTAGAAGACTCTCCTCCACTTAAAATTGTAGACAAAACATTAAATGCATAATACTCTTCTCCACCCTGCTTTGGCGCTCTATATGCTTGGAATACACCCGGTAATTGTACATTATCGTATATAATATCTCTTACTTCACCACCTAATGCTGGTTCTTTAATGCTTGGTCTATTGATTGGTAAAGTACCTTTGGGAATTGAACCAAAATAAGCAGCAATTTTTTCTTTCAAAGCTGCTTTATCAAAATCACCTGCAATAGATAAAACACAATTATTAGGAACATAATAGGTTTTATAGAATTGAATGAACTCTTCCAATTTTGCTGCATTTAAATGTTCCATGCTTCCAATAGGTGACCATTTATATGGGTGAACTTTGAAAGCTCTTTTTAAAACTTCATTCAAGAAACTACCATAAGGTCTGTTATCCATTCTTTGACGCTTCTCTTCTTTCACCACTTCTCTTTGTGTATTCACGCCAATTTGTTCAATTTTAGCATGCATCATTCTCTCACTTTCTAACCATAGTCCTAGTTCAACCTGATTAGAAGGTAACAACTCAAAATAAAAAGTTCGGTCTTGAGTAGTATTGGCGTTTAATGCTCCGCCAGCATTGGTAACATATTTATCAAACTCACCTCTTTTAATATTTTCAGAACCTTCGAATAATAAATGTTCAAAAAAATGAGCGAAGCCCGTTCTTGCAGTGTCTTCATTTTTTGAACCCACATGATATAATGCTGTCACTGCCACTACCGGAGCACTATGATCTTCATGCAATATGACTTTTAGGCCATTGGGTAAAACATACTTTTCAAATTGAATAGCTTGACTAAATACTGTAGTTCCCAATAACAGTATCAGACAGCTAAATAATAACTGTTTCTTCATTATGTAAAATTTTGGATAAATAAGAGATTAAAACTACCACGAAAGCAGAATCATAACAAATAAAAAATGCTAAATTTTAGTAATTATCGCATTTAGTAAATCAGGGCTTGTTGCATCAAACCATTGCACACTTAGATCTTTTTTAAACCAAGTCATTTGCCTCTTGGCATAATGTCTGGTGTTTTGTTGAATAGAAGCAACAACTTCCTTTTTAGACTGTTCTTTATTAAAATAGGGCAACCATTCTCTATAACCTACTGTTTGCAGGGCATTCAAAGAAAAATAGGGTAATAAACCATTCACTTCTTGCTCTAAACCTGCTGAGATCATTAACTCTACTCTTTGATTAATTCTATCATTTAATAGGGCTCTATCCATCTCCAATCCAATAGTAACTATGTTAAAAGATCTTTGTTTTTTTTGCTGATTTTGAAAAGCGAGAATTGATTGACCAAGACCTTCTACAACTTCTAAAGCGCGCATTAATCTTTGTGGATTTTCTTGTTCGGATTGTTCCCAATAAGCAGGATCTTTTTGAGCAATTTGAGATTGTAACCATGCTAATCCGTTTGTTTCATATGCAGAAATAATTCTGTCTCTAACAGTTGGGGCAATTGCTGGAATATCATCCAAGCCCTCGCAAAAAGCTTTAATATACAAACCAGTTCCACCCACCATCACAATATTTTCTTTGGTTTCAAATAACTTTTCTGAGATAGTTAGCACATAATGCTCAAAGACGGAGGCATTCACTGTTTCTTGTATTGAATGACTTGCTATAAAATGATGTGGTACTTGATTTAACTCCTCATTACTTGGTCTTGCAACACCAATATTTAACTCTTTGTAACATTGTCTAGCATCTGCTGAAATAATCTCTGTTTGTAAATGCTTTGCGAGCTGAATTGCCAATGCAGTCTTTCCTACAGCAGTAGGACCAACAATTATATAAACTGTTTTAGACAAGTGTATTGTTTAAAATGCTTCTGAACTATCATCAAAGAATCCACCATTATCATCTGAATCATTAGAATCGTCCTCGTCATCAGACGCATTCGTGTCGTCTTCTTCACCCTCTTCGCCAAATCCTTCATCTGCTTCTGACAAATCGTATTTCTCTTCAATATCTGCGAACTTCTCTCCTAACAAGCCTTTAGTGCCATATTGCATTGGACCAACCCCTTCCACTCTTGCAATGGAGGGATATTCAATAGTCATATCTGCGTCTGCATTTTTGATCACCTGAATCAATTCCACTAAAAATGTCCAAGACTTATTGAAATCATATAAATAAATGAAATGCTGATTGGTATCCATTATTTCAGATGCAATAGTAGTCTCCTCCATTAACAAAGGCGCAACAGGATATTCTTTTTGATATACTTCTTTGCTAATTTCTCTACCTCTTTGCCATTTATCATTACTTCTAAAAAATGTGGCTTCATGCTTTTGATCAAATTCAAAAGCTTTCAAAATGATTTGATGAAAATCTGAAAATAGTTGTGTGTGTTTCACCAAGACATCTCTATAAATTGCATCTTCCTCTTCCCAGTATACTCTAAATTTTAAAATGGCCATAGGGTGATTTTGAAGCGCTAATTTACTATTTATTGGTCTTAGAAAGGGAAAATATTAATACAATTATAGACTAACAGGTTTTAGGCCAATTTTAGCCGCCTCTTCAAGCATAAAAGCATATGCAGCATCATAAGCATTAGGAATAATCCCATCTAAAATAGCTTCTCTAATAGCGTCTTTGATGATACCCACTTCTTTGGAGGGTGCTAGACCAAAAACTTGCATAATTAATTCACCAGTAATAGGCGGTTGCCAATTTCTGATTTTATCTTTTTCTTCAACTTCTACAATCCTTTGTCTTACAAGTTCAAATCCCTGTAAATACTTTTTAACTTTATTTTGATTTTTACTCGTAATATCTCCTGAACATAAAATCATTAATGAATCAATATCATCACCAGCATCAAATAACAATCGTCTAATAGCACTATCAGTGACGTTTTCTTTAGTCAAAGAAATAGGTCTTAAATGCAATGCCACTAATTTTTGAACCATTTTCATTTTTTCATTCAATGGTAGTTTCAATTGAGTGAAAATTTTTGGAACCATTCTTGCACCCACTACTTCATGACCATGAAATGTCCAACCAAAACCTGCTTCAAATCTTTTTGTTTTGGGTTTAGCAATATCATGTAACAAAGCTGCCCATCTTAACCAAATATCATCTGATTGTGCAGCAACATTATCCAACACTTGTAAAGTATGAGAGAAATTATCTTTATGTCCAATACCATCCATGGTTTCAGCACCTTCCAATTGTAATAATAATGGGAATATACATTCTAACAAACCGGCTTCTTTCAATAGATACCAGCCTTTAGAAGGTTTTTGAGTCATCATTATTTTTTGCAACTCGTCGGTAATTCTTTCTTGAGAAACAATTTTAATTCTACTAGCCATTCTTTGAATGGAAGCAAAAGTTTCTTCTGTAATAGAAAAATCTAATTGAGTAGCAAAACGAATGGCACGCATCATTCTTAGTGGATCATCATCAAAGGTTTGATCTGGCGATAGAGGCGTTTTCAAAATTTGATTATTCAAATCTTCCAATCCCCCAAACGGATCTATAATGGTTCCAAAATGCGCATCCGATAATTCAACTGCCAATGCATTAATGGTAAAGTCCCTTCTATTTTGATCATCTTCGATAGTACCAGGTGCCACTTGTGGCTTTCTACTATCTCTGGAATAACTTTCTTTCCTTGCACCTACAAACTCTATTTCAATATCTTGGAACTTCACTTGTGCAGTTCCAAAAGTTTTAAATAAACTTACTGGAGGTGTAGGTTTGAATAATTTTGCGAAATTTTGAGCCAATTCCATACCATCTCCCATGCATACAATATCTATATCTTTGGTTGGCCTTTCTAAAATCTTATCTCTTACAAATCCACCTACTGCAAAAGCAGGTATTTCCAAGGCATTCGCTGCTTTGGCTACCGCATGTAGCAATTCGGCTTCTCTACTTGTAAAATGGATTTGCATAGCAAGCAAAAGTACTTAATTGTTCCCTATATTCGTATGTAAATAGCCGTTAATAGGGGCAAAATAAAGCTAAATGAACTCTTTAAGTATAGTAATTGTAAGTTATCGATGTTGGCAAAGATTGGATGCTTGTTTGAAAAGTATTCAATTACAATCACTAGACTTTGTAGAAGTAATAGTTGTAGACAACCATTCTAATGATGGTAAGATCCTAGCATTTATGCAAGCACATCCCACTGTTCATTTTATCCAACAAGAGATCAATGGTGGATTTGCACAAGCCTGTAATAAAGGTGCAGCCATTGCAAAAGGCGAATGGATTTTATTTTTAAACCCTGATACTATTTTAGAAGCAAATTCATTAGCTCCATTATTACAAAAAACAAATGCAGAACCAAATTGGAAATTAATTGGCATCAAACAATTAGATGAGAAAGGAAGAGATACTTATCCATTTGGTTTGTTCTTGCAATGGTGGAATGTTTGGCCACCCATTAGAAGTATACAAAGACTGATTGGAGGAAAACAAATAGCTAAAAAAACATGGAGTAGTCTACCTGTAAGTTTTCCTGATTGGATATCTGGATCTTTTGTTTTGATACGTCAAGAAGATTTTAAAACAATTGGTGGGTGGGATGAAAGATTCTGGATGTATTGTGAAGATATGGACCTAAGTAAAGCTGCAAGTAAACATGGATGGAAAAGAGTCATCTATAATGAAATTAAATGCATCCATAGTCATGGCGGCTCTTCCAGAATCAATCATCAAGTAAAATCAATTACAAAGTCTGCTGTAATCATCTCTAATTTCAGGTATATTGATAAACATTTTAGTATACCGGGGAAATGGATTGCCTATACAACTTTGTTTTTAATTACATTGATTGATATTCTAATTGCTTTGCCTTTTTCAAAAACAAAAAGATTAATGGTAAAAGAACTATTATACAATAGAAGATAATTATTTTCTTATCATTATCAATTGTCCATCTTCATTCCATTTTACTATAGAAGAGGGTTGTTGTATGGTAGTTTCTTCTTGACGATGTCGAACCGTATACTCTACCCCTTCAATAATATCCAAAGAAATATCTCTAAAACACAATGGTGTTGGATATCCAGAAATATTTGCAGAAGTGCTTACAATGGGTTTGCCAAATAATTGAATTAATTTATTGCAAAAAGGATCTTTGCAAATTCTTATAGCAATTGTTCCATCATCAGCAATCAGATTTTTTGCTAATCCTTTCGCTTTTTCATAAATCACCGTTGTAGGCTTATGAATTCCTTTGATGTAATCAAAAATTTTAATGCTAGTTTGATCCGTAAAATCCAAAATGGTCTGCTCTTCTGCTACTAAAACAATCAATGCTTTGGAATCGGCTCTTTTTTTTAATGCATAGATTTTCGAAACCGCATCTTCATTAGTTGCATCACATCCTATACCCCACACAGTATCAGTTGGGTATAAGATCAATCCCCCTTTTTGAAGGACATCCAAACTAGATTGCAGATCGTCTTCTAATAAAAACATATTGCAAATTAAACATTCGAGACGTATTTTTGCCCAAATTGAAAATAAATGGAATTAAAAACGACCATCGAAGCCGCATGGCAAGATAGAGGATTATTAAAAGACACAAAGTATAGTGATGCTGTTAGAGCAGTCATTGAAGAAGTAGATAAAGGCAGATTAAGAGTTGCCGAACCTCAGGGAGAACAATGGGTAGTGAATGAATGGGTGAAACAAGCCATCTTAATGTATTTTGGTATACAACAAATGCAAACATGGGAAATTGCCCCTTTTGAGTTCCATGATAAAATGTTATTAAAATCAGGCTATGCTGCATTAGGTGTAAGAGCCGTGCCACATGCTATTGCAAGATATGGTGCTTACTTAGCAAAGAACGTAGTATTAATGCCTAGTTATGTAAATATTGGCGCTTATGTAGACGAAGGTACCATGGTGGACACATGGGCAACTGTTGGAAGTTGTGCTCAAATTGGCAAAGGTGTTCATTTAAGTGGTGGAGTGGGTATTGGTGGTGTATTAGAACCTTTACAAGCTAGTCCAGTAATCGTAGAAGATGGTTGTTTTATTGGAAGTAGATGTATAGTTGTAGAAGGCGTACACTTAGAAAAAGAAGTGGTATTAGGTGCAAATGTGGTGTTAACTAAAAGCACTAAAATCATTGATGTGAGTGGACCAAGCCCTATTGAATATAAAGGTAGAGTTCCAGCAAGAAGTGTAGTGATTC
>JALRFB010000230.1 GCA_023256555.1 Sediminibacterium sp.
CTTCTCTCAAATGCTCTAAGTAAGGTGCTGTTGATTTACCATGACGTTTTTCAAATTCAACAAAGTTCACTTGTATACGTCCTAATTCAGATCTTGTACTTCTATCACCTCTCATTGGATCTCCTGCACCTACTGCTACGTTACTAATGATACTCTCCACCAAAGGATTTTTAGTTTTATCATTTTCTAAAACCTTATTCACTTTCGCTTCTAAGACTCTAGTGATTGAGTCGGTATAGTTTACATTGGTACCAGAAGGTAATTTTAAATAAACATATACTTGGTTAGGATCTCCTTTAGGGAAGAATTCGATGCCCACTCTTCCAGTTGCAACGCTAATACCTAACAAGACAAATGAAACAATTAATAATACAAAAGTTCCAATCAATAATTTTACAGGTCTCCATCCACCTAAAGCTCTTCTTAAACTAGTTTCGTATAAATCCATCAACTTAGGTAGTGTTTTGGTTTGGAAACCAATAATCATATCGTTGATAAAATATTTATTAGCCACTACAGTGATCATAATAAATATTAATAAATTACCTAAGAAAGTAAATCCTGCTATATCTAATAATACGCCCACTGCTACAGGTATCCAGAAATTCTTCTTTTTGAAAATAGCGCTCTTAGGTTCATTCACTTCAACTTCCTCATGATTCATGAAATCTACTGCAAACACAGGGTTCATGATAAATGCCACTACTAAAGATGCTGCTAATGTAAATATTAACATAGCTGGTAAATACACCATGAATTTACCGATAATGCCTGGCCAGAATAATAATGGGAAGAAAGGAGCTAGAGTAGTTATTGTACCTGCTAATACTGGTATGAATACTTCACCTGCAGCCATCTTCGCAGAAGTAGTTGCTGTTAACTTTCCTTTACCTTCTATAAAAATACGATGTGTATTTTCGATTACCACAATCGCGTCGTCCACAATAATACCCAACCCAAATAGTAAGGCAAATAATACCATGAAGTTTAAAGTAATATGAGATCCCACTACTAAATCTCCCGCTGGTAAGAATACAAATGCAACAAACATACTTAATGGCACTGACAATGCCACAAAGAAGGCATTCGTTACACCCATAAAGAACATCAATACTACTAACACCAAAATGAAACCAATTACAATTGAGTTTACTAATTCGGTGAAAGAACTTCTAGTACGAATACTCTGATCACCAGAGATAACTACCTTTAAATCTTTTGGAAAAATAGTTGCTTTAGCATCTTCTACCATTGCCTTAACTGCATCAGAAGTTGCAATTAGGTTTTCTCCATTACGCTTAATAATATTTAAAGTCAATACGTTCTTACCATCTAAACGAGCAAAGCTTGTAGTATTCTTAATGGTGTCAATAATATTGGCAACATCTTTCAAATAAATTGGAGCACCATTTGTATTACGCACAATAATATTGGCAATATCATTCGCATTTTTCAATTGGCCTTTTAATTGAAGATTACGTTGCATATTACCCACTTCCAATAATCCACCAGAAAGGTCTAAGTTTTCTCTTTGTATAGCAGCACTGATATCATCAAAAGTAATACCAGCAGTTTGCATACGGTAATTGTCAACATTAATTTGAAATTCTCTTTCAGGCGCTCCAGCTAAATCAATCCTATTTATCTGAGGAATGCCTTCTAATTTATCTTTTAAATCGTCTGCGTATTTTTTTAATTGAACTGTGTTGTAATTACCACTAATATTTACAAACATAATAGGTTGATCACTAATATTCAATTCCATTACTCTAGGCTCTTGGGTTAAATCATTTGGTAATTCACCCTTTGCTTTATCTACCGCGTCTTTTACTTTTTGTAAAGCCACATCTGTTTTCACATCAGTGCTAAACTCAACAGTGATCAAAGAGAAGTCTTGTTGTGAAGAAGAAGTAAACTTATTAATCTTCACACCACTGATACTCTTGATTTGTTTTTCGATTGGACGAGTAACGAGGTTCTCAATGTCTTTTGGAGAGTTACCAACATATACTGTTTGAACAAACATTGTTGGAATAACTACTTCTGGAAATTGCTCTTTAGGCAAAGTCAAGAATTGATAAATACCTCCCAAGCTAATAAACAACATCAATA
>JALRFB010000231.1 GCA_023256555.1 Sediminibacterium sp.
CTCCTTTAGCGGAAGGTGTGAAAATGTTGAACTATGAAAAGAACAAATCTGCTTTGACTTTTTTCAAAGAGGCATTAGATAAAAATCCAGGTGATCCAGAAACAACATTTTGGTATGGCCAAGCCATTTTATCTCAAAACTATAATGGTGTATCTACTCCAGAATCAATTCAACAAGCTAAAGCCCTTTATCAACAAGCCTTACAAGCGAAGGGTAATGATGCTTGGTTATTAGTAGGTATGGCACATATTCAATCTTTAGAGGGAGTAGATGCCAATGCTGTTAAACAAAATTTAGAAGTAGCTATTACTAGTTCTTTAATTTCAAAAGGTAAATTAAAGGGTAAGCCTAATCCAGAGATTATTAATGCAATTGGTCGTGTATTTGCAGAATTACCTAGCAATGTAGGTGATCATCAGTTTGCCATTGATAAATTAAAAGAAACAGTTTCTTCTAATGAAACAGCAGGAGCCGGTTTGTATATCAATTTAGGTATTAACTACCTTAAATTAGGTGGCGAACATGGTGGTGAAGCGGTAAGTGCATTCCAAGAGGCCATCAATCGTGATGCAAAAAATGCATATGCTTTTTATAGAATTGGAAAAGTGTATCAAACTCAATCTAATAAAGAATCTTTAGAAGAGAATTTTAGAAAAGCGGTAGAAATTGATCAAGCCATTGCTCCTGTATATATGTCTAAATACACTTACTATTCAGACAAGAACACAGATTCTGCAAAAGCCAATTTGGATACTTATTTAAAGTACGCTGATAAGGATCCTGTATTGGATTTCCTAAATGCGGATTATTTATTCCAAGCTGGTCAATATGATCAATCTTTAGCAAAAGCAAAAGAATTAGAAGCTTCTGTAGGAGTAACTGCATTACCAAGATTAAGTATGTTATTAGCATATATTGCGGATCGTAAAGGGGATTCAGTGAGCTCTAAGTCTTATATCGACCAGTTTTTAAACAATAAAGCTGTGGAGAAAATTGAAAGCTCTGATTATGAATTAGCGGTTAAAGTATACTCTAAATTCCCAGGAAATCAAGCAATTTTAGCAGACTTATTGACTAAAGCAATTGCCGCTGAAACACAAAAAGCCAATAAATTAAAGTATTATAAGTTAGGTGCTGATATGTATGAAAAAGCAGGTATGTATACTGATGCTTTAAAATGGTATGGCGACTATTCAACTTTAAGAGGAGTGAAGGACGAGGTATATTTTTACAAAACAGCCTCATTAGCCATCAATGCTAAAGATGGTACGACAGCGGCTGCAACTGCAAAAGAATATATCGCTGCATTCCCAGAGAAGCCAAATGGCTATAATTTCAATAATAAAGCTGCTAAAATATTAGATTCTACCCATGCATTGGGCTTGCAATTTGAAGCTGCTAAATTACAAAATGAGTTTTTTGCAAAAGATCCGTCTAAGTACAAGCAAGGTTTTGTATCCAATTATTACACAATGATGGGATATTATAATGAAAACAAAGATTTCGAGAACGCCATCTCCATGTGTGATAAAGTGCTTGAAATCATCCCTGGTGAGCCTCAAACAGTTCAAATTAAAGAAGGTTTAATGAAAAACTGGGAGATCTATAAAAAGATGAAATCCAAGGAGCCAGCCAAAAACTAAGCTTTATAAAAAAAATATACAAAAACTCCCCTTTTATGGGGAGTTTTTCGTTTTAGGTGCTATCCTTTGTGTATTTTTGCGGCACCAAAATTACTCGTATGATGATGCAACAATTTTTGTTGTCTGTAAACGAATCCAATAGCGCTGCTAATTACTTGCCAATAGCCTTGCAGATTCTATTTGCAGCGGGCTTTGTAGCTTTTATGATATTAATCTCTAGCTTCTTAGGACCTAAGCGTAAAACCTCTGATAAATTAGAAACTTTTACAAGTGGAATTGAATCTCATGGAGATGCAAGATCTCCTATGGCGATTAAATATTTCTTAGTAGCTATTTTATTCGTCTTGTTTGACGTGGAAGTAATTTTCTTCTATCCTTATGCAGTGAATTTTAAAAGTTTAGGATGGACAGGTTTCATTGAAGTAGTGATGTTTGTGGCATTTTTCTTAGTAGGATTT
>JALRFB010000232.1 GCA_023256555.1 Sediminibacterium sp.
AAAGATCACAGACATTAGAGATATTCTATAAAAAAATATTTATGCAATCATTACAAAAACTAACCAGCCGATTTGTTCCGCTACGAATAGAAAACGTAGATACGGATCAAATTATTCCTGCGCGTTTTTTAAAAGCCACAACTAAAACAGGTTTTGGAAAAAACTTATTTAGAGATTGGAGATACGAAAATGACGACGAGACCAAACCAAAAGCAGACTTTGTATTGAATCAAGCTCAATATGGTGGAGAGATATTAGTAGCTGCAAAAAACTTTGGTTGTGGATCTTCAAGAGAGCACGCAGCATGGAGTATACAAGATTATGGCTTTAAAGTAGTGGTGTCCAGTTTCTTTGCAGACATTTTTAAGAACAATGCATTGAACAATGGTGTATTGCCTGTAACAGTGAGTGATGCGTTCTTACAACAAATCTTTGCACAAGGCGCAGAAGATACTTTAACAGTAGATTTAGAAGCACAAACAATTACAATCAATACAACAGGTGTTTCTGAAAAATTTGAGATCAATTCATATAAGAAAACCTGTTTATTAAATGGGTATGACGATATCGATTATTTATTAAACATGAAAGCAGAGATAGAAGCTTTTGAAAAAGCTCGTGCATAAAATAATATTATGGAAAAGAAAATAGCAGTCATCTTAGGAGATGGTATTGGTCCAGAAGTAACACAGCAATCTATTAAGGTATTAGATACCATTGCAAAACATTATGGACATCAATTTACTTATGCCAATGCATTAATGGGTGCATGTGCGATTGACGAAACAGGTAATCCTTTACCAGACGAGACCATCAAAACTTGTTTAGGATCTGATGCAATTTTATTTGGTGCGATTGGTGATCCTAAATATGATAATGACCCCACTGCTAAAGTAAGACCAGAGCAGGGTTTATTAAAACTAAGAAAAGAGTTACAGTTGTTTGCGAATATCAGACCTGTAAAAACTTATACAGCATTACAACACTTAACTCCATTAAAACCAAAATTATTGGAGAATGTAGATTTTGTGATCTATAGAGAATTAACTGGTGGAATTTATTTTGGAGAAAAATCTTTAAGTGAAGATGGTAGCACTGCAACAGATGGCTGTTCTTATAATGTAACAGAAATTGAACGCATTGCACATCTGGCATTTAAACATGCACAAATCAGAAGAAAAAAATTAACCTTAGTAGACAAAGCCAATGTATTAGAAACTTCTCGTTTATGGAGAAAAGTAGTACAAGCTATTGCAAAAGAATATAGCGATGTCGCTGTAGATTATTTGTTTGTAGACAATGCAGCAATGCAAATCATTTTAAATCCTGCACAGTTTGATGTGGTATTAACAGAGAATTTGTTTGGAGATATTATTAGCGATGAAGCATCTGTATTAGCAGGATCATTAGGTTTATTGCCTTCTGCTTCTGTTGGAAATACGGTAGCATTGTTTGAACCCATCCACGGATCTTATCCTCAAGCAAAAGGAAAAGATATTGCGAATCCATTAGGTTCTATTTTATCTGCAGCTATGTTATTGGATCATTTCACCTTAAACAAAGAAGCTGATATTATTAGAGAAGCAGTAAGCTGGTGTTTGAATAATGGCTTTGTAACAAAAGACATCGATCCAATGAATAGCTATACAACTACAGCCATGGGTGATATGATATGTGAATACATTGAAAGACATGCAAAAGGAGAATCACATCCAATACATGAGCGTTTACATAAATCAACTATTATTTAAGAAATATAATATGGAATTAAATAAATATTCAAAGACCATCACATTAGATCCTACGCAGCCAGCTGCGCAAGCCATGTTTTATGGTATTGGGTTAACAGATGCTGATTTACACAAAGCACAAGTAGGTGTAGTGAGTATGGGCTATGATGGTAATACTTGTAATATGCACTTGAATGCATTAGCAGATCAAGTAAAGAAAAGTGTTTGGGAACAAGATTTAGTGGGCTTAACATTTCATACTATTGGTGTAAGCGATGGTATGAGTAACGGTACTCCTGGAATGCGATATTCATTGGTCAGTAGAGATGTGATTGCAGATAGTATCGAAACAGTTT
>JALRFB010000233.1 GCA_023256555.1 Sediminibacterium sp.
TGCCATTAAATTAAAAGCAATGGGCATTGGTACTTTATTTGCTCCAGGCACTAACACAGCGGATATTGCTACTTATATAAAAGAATGGGTAGCTGCAAATAGGAAATAATTTTTAACGATAAAACTAAATGGTATGTCTTTCCAAACTTTATTTACAAAAATGGAAGATCACACTTTGATCATTACCATTAATCGTCCAGAAAAATTAAACGCATTAAATAGCCAAGTCATGCAAGACTTGGATGCTGTTTTTGAAAGAGTCTATAAATTTCCTGAAATAAAATCTGTAATTATTACTGGTGCAGGATTAAAAAGTTTTGTGGCCGGAGCCGATATCAAAGAATTTGAAACATTGTCTCAAGAAGAAGCCACAGCATTAGCGAAAAAAGGTCAATCTGTTTTTGCTAAAATTGAAAATTCTCCCAAACCAGTTATTGCCTGTGTAAATGGTTTTGCTTTAGGAGGTGGTTGTGAATTAGCCATGAGCTGTCATTTAATCATCGCTTCAGACAATGCAATATTTGGTCAACCAGAAGTGAACCTAGGTATTATGGTAGGTTATGGTGGCTCTCAAAGATTAACCCAAAAAGTGGGTAAAGCTAGAGCAATGGAATTAATAATCACTGGCAATACTATTAATGCAGAGCAAGCCCTACAATATGGATTGGTCAATTATGTAGTACCACAAACGAATCTAATTGACAAAGCCATGCAATTATTAGCAGCTGCCCATACCAAAGCCCCTATTGCCATTGCTAATTCCATCAAAGCAGTCAATGCCGCTTGGGACGAAAAACAAGATGGTTATGCTACCGAAGCCAATTTGTTTGGGGCATGTTTTGTAACTGAAGATTGCAAAGAAGGTATACAGGCATTTATTGAGAAAAGAAAGCCTCATTTTAAAGGACATTAATATTACCTTTGCGGTATTAAAACCGCAACTATGGAATACAGAATTGAGAAAGACACAATGGGCGAAGTGAAAGTGCCTGCAAATGTATATTGGGGTGCTCAAACACAAAGAAGTATCGAGAACTTCAAAATTGCTCAAGACATTAATAAAATGCCTAAAGAAATTATAAAGGCATTCGCATATTTAAAGAAAGCAGCTGCATTGGCGAACTTAGATGCAGGCGTTTTACCAAAAGAAAAAGCAGAATTAATTGGTCAGGTTTGTGACGAAATCTTAGCTGGAAAATTAGACGATCAATTTCCATTAGTAGTATGGCAAACAGGTAGTGGTACCCAAAGCAATATGAACATGAACGAAGTAATTGCTTATCGTGGTCATGTGATCAAAGGTGGTAGCTTAACAGACAAAGAAAAGTTCTTGCACCCAAACGATGATGTAAATAAATCTCAATCTTCTAACGATACTTTCCCAACTGCAATGCATATTGCAGCATATCAAATTTTAAATGAAGTAACCATTCCAGGTATCACTACTTTAAAAAATACTTTAGCTGCAAAAAGCAAAGACTTTATGCAAGTGGTGAAAATTGGACGCACCCATTTTATGGATGCTACTCCATTAACATTGGGTCAAGAAATTAGTGGCTATGTAAGTCAATTAGAGCATGGATTAAAAGCAATCAACAATACATTAGCACACTTAACTGAATTAGCATTAGGTGGAACTGCAGTAGGTACAGGAATTAATACACCAAAAGGTTATTCAGAAAATGTGGCAAAGCATATTGCTAACCTAACTGGCTTACCATTTATCACTGCTGCCAATAAATTTGAAGCTTTGGCTGCACATGATGCGATTGTAGAATCTCATGGTGCATTAAAAACAGTGGCAGTAAGTCTTATGAAAATCGCTAATGATATTCGTATGTTGTCTTCTGGACCAAGATCTGGTATTGGAGAAATCTTTATTCCAGACAACGAACCAGGATCTTCTATTATGCCAGGTAAAGTAAACCCTACACAATGCGAAGCCTTAACCATGATCTCTGCTCAAGTAATGGGTAACGATGTGGCAATTAATATTGGTGGCTCAATGGGACATTTTGAATTGAATGTATTCAAGCCAGTAATGATTTATAATTTCTTACACAG
>JALRFB010000234.1 GCA_023256555.1 Sediminibacterium sp.
TATCTGACTTAGATTTTGAAGTAACTGTTACAGTAGTCGTGCATAATACTCCAGATACAAGATTATCAATGGATATGGTATTCTTAGCAGTAGTACTTGCTACACTACTAGAAGACACAGTACTACCATCACTATCTTTAGTTGTTTTTACATCCACTGTTACGCCAGCAGAAGGTAAAGTTGAACTAATATTAACCGTCATTGATTGAGAAGCACCCAATGAGGCATAAATACCTGTTCCTGGGTCTGGATCAATTGTAAATACAATAGTTGCTTCTGGTGTAGGAGTGGGAGGATTGGGGGTAGGTGCTGGACTATCACCAGACTTACTACAAGCCATCAATACAACCGCTGACATGATAAATGCTAAAAGACCTTTTTTCATATTATGATTTTTAATCATTTCTCAAAAGTAGTATAATTCGAATTATTGAAGCAATTTTTTAACATTTTTATTAATAAAGGGTAGATAAAACTTCCAAGCCCTGCCTGAATGGTAGATCTTCATGTCGAATTTTCTCTGCCAAAATCATTACTTGGCCTTTTTGTTTTGTGAATGATGACCATTGGGTTAAACCAGTTCCATTAGGATTGCCAGTTTTAGTAAAATTGACCCAATAATTTGACATCTGATCTGCCAATTGAATATCAATATCCTGCCAAGGCCTATTTACGGTTTTTAAGTTATTAAATACATATGGCACTTCTCCAGTATGGAAAGCTCCAAAATTGGTAGCAGGAGTATAAGCTGGAAGCTTACGATTAAAATTATATACAAATACTTTGGATTTCCCTTTTTGTAATTGTGCATTTGCCCATGCAAAACCTTGAACACCAAAAAAAGCATCTCTATTCAAATTATCTTGAGAAATAGCTGCAATAGAATCGTTTGTTGCAGGATAATATTGAAGAACTTTTTCTGCATTAGCTCCATACTGTTTTAGCAATTGTGCTTTATATGCCTCCGCTTTTACAGGAGGACCACTAACTCTATCGTCATAGTTCCAACCCAACATTAATGAAACATCATTTTGTACTCCCTTCGCATAAATGTCAGCAATAGAACTTGGTAAAACATAACCATCTTCAATTGGATAACTTAATCCTTGATTTGATTTTAAAATCTCTTCAGCTGATAATTTTCTTAAATCTGCTAAAGAATTAGCATGTAAATTTTTAGCAAATTCAATACCCATTGCTTCTGCTTGTAATAAATTAGTTGTTGGTCTTAATGAACTACTCAAAACACTTCCTCCACTTTGTGCAATTGCTCCTTTAAACAGACCCTTCGCTAATGGAGTTGCACATAAATGATTCACTGCGAATGCACCAGCAGATTGTCCGGCAATGGTTACTTGATTAGGATCTCCACCAAATGCTGCAATATTTTCTTTTACCCATTTTAAAGCAGCAATCATATCTAGTAAGGCATAATTACCAGAAGCTCCATAACCAGATTCTTTTGTAAGTTCTGGATGTGCTAAGAATCCAAAAACACCCACTCTATAATTGATACTTACAAATACAACATCTTTTTCAGCTATCTCTTTCCCATCATAAATTGCACAACCGGCACCACCAGACCTGAACCCTCCTCCATAAATATAAACCAATACAGGTTTTTTTACTGGCGTTGCTTTTGACCAAACATTTAAATACAAGCAATCTTCATCGATTGGTTTTTTGGGAATTAAAAACTCTTCAGACCAACACATGAAAGGAATTGGTTCTCCTTGTATTGGACTTGCTGCAAATTGAACACAATCTTTAATACCACTCCATGCTTGTACTTTTTGTGGCGCTTTCCATCTTAAATCTCCGACAGGTGGTGCTGCAAATGGAATGCCTTTGAATACATTGATATTGCCTTCTTTAAATCCAGCAACTTTACCTGCATTTGTATTGACAACTGGCTTTTCACCTGGCAACAACAATGGTGAAATTAATTTTTGCCAAATTTTATAACCATTGGCATTCATATGTAAGTTGTCTGAGATATAAATATTTTTCAATGGAGTTCCATCATCACCTAACATAGAATGAT
>JALRFB010000235.1 GCA_023256555.1 Sediminibacterium sp.
GATGAATTACCTCCTGGAAGACAACCCATTAAAACAGTGCATCGATTTGAAACAGCTAGAGCCAATGTGATGGATTTTGTCAAAACAGAAATTCAAAAAGGTAGACAAGCTTATTTTGTGTATCCTTTAATTGAAGAAAGTGAGAAATTAAGTTTTGAAGATTTGATGCAAGGATACGAACAAGTAAAAAGTTATTTTCCAGAACCCACTTATAAAATAAGTATGGTACATGGAAGACAAAAAAATATCGAGAAAGAAACCAACATGCAAAGGTTTGTTTCTGGAGATACACAAATTTTAGTAGGAACTACTGTAATAGAAGTAGGTGTGAATGTGCCTAATGCAAGTGTGATGGTCATAGAAAGTTCTGAAAAATTTGGTTTATCTCAGTTGCATCAATTAAGAGGGAGAGTGGGTAGAGGTTCGGAACAAAGCTACTGTATTTTGTTAAGTAGTGTGAAAGCAAGTAGAGAAGCTAGAGAGCGCTTAAAAATTATGTGTGACAACACAGATGGATTTATTATTGCCGAGAAAGATTTGGAGATTAGAGGTCCAGGAGATATTGATGGTACCAGACAAAGTGGTGCTTTGAATTTTAAATTGGCTAATATCATCAACGATCGACAAACCTTGATGGAAGCCAAAGAAATTGCTACTGCAATATGTGAAAAGGATCCCAATTTATCTAGTCCTGAAAATGCGAATTTAAAAGCCTATTTGATTTCCCAGAAAGCTAAAATAGGTTGGGGTAAGATCGCCTAAGACTGCTTTTTTGATTATCTTGCAAGACGACTAATTCTATAAACGATTCCTATGAGTAAATATTTACCTCTTGATGCGAACATCTTTATTCAAAATAGAAAAAGATTTACAGCAAAAATGCAACCAAATAGTATTGCCATTTTTGTAAGCAATGACGAGTTTCCATTGAATGGAGATGCTTTACATCACTTTCAACAAAACAGCGATTTGTTTTGGTTGTCTGGTATAGAGCAAGAAGGTTCAATGGTGATCTTATTTCCTGGAAATCCCGACCCTAAGTATAGAGAGGTATTGGTATTAACAAGACCACAGGAATTAAAAGAAATTTGGGATGGGAAAAGATTAAGAGCGAATGAAGCTACTGCTATCTCCGGTATGAAGACCATTGTTTGGGCAGATACATTAGATGCAATGCTACAAACTTGGATTCACTTAGCTGATGCAATTTATTTAGATTCTAATGAAAATGACAGAAAGAATAATTTAGTGAGAACAAGCGAATATCGTTTCATTGACGAGATGCAATCTAGATATCCTTTACATCAATATCTAAGAGCCGCAAAATTATTAAAAGAATTAAGAGCCATTAAAACTAAGGAAGAAGTTCAAGTTATTCAAAAAGCCATTGATATTACAGAAGTGGCTTTTAGAAGATTATTACAATTTATTCAGCCTGGTGTTTTCGAATATGAAATAGAAGCAGAGATCTATCATTCTTTTTTAAGTCAAAGAGCCACAGGTCCAGCATATCACAGTATTCTAGCAAGTGGAGACAATGCAAGAACATTGCATTATGTTAGTAATAATAACCAATGTAAAGACGGGGAATTAATTTTAATGGATTTTGGTGCAGCATATGGTGGTTATAATGCAGACTTAACAAGAACGGTTCCTGTAAATGGCAAATTCACTAAAAGGCAAAAAGAAGTATACAATGCTTGTTTGCATTTACATGATTATGCAAAATCTATTTTAAAGCCTGGAATAAGTGTGGTGAATTACACAGATAAAGTGGGAGAGGAAGCAACTAAGCAATTTTTAAAAATTGGTTTAATTAGCAAATCAGATGTGAAAAATGAAGATGTTGAAAATAGAGCCTATCGTAAATATTTATATCATGGTATTTCACACCACTTGGGAATTGATGTGCACGACCTAGGTACAAGAACAGCACCTATTCAGGCAGGCATGGTTTTTACAGTAGAACCTGGTATTTATATCAAAGAAGAAAAAATGGGGGTAAGAATTGAAAATAATATTTGGATTACC
>JALRFB010000236.1 GCA_023256555.1 Sediminibacterium sp.
GGTAATCACCTCTATTGGCATCCATACTACCTAACATGCCTGCATCTGCTGCCACTTGTAATTCATGTTGAAAAGTATGACCAGCCAATGTTGCATGATTTACTTCTATATTCAATTTAAAATCATTTAATAAATCATATTGACGCAAGAATCCAATCACCGTTTCGCTATCATAATCATATTGATGTTTGGTGGGCTCACATGGTTTAGGCTCGATAAAGAAAGTTCCTTTAAATCCATTTCTTCTTGCATAATCTTTAGCAGTATGTAAAAATTTTGCCAAATGTTCTTTCTCTCTTTTCATATTAGTATTTAGCAAACTCATATAGCCTTCTCTACCTCCCCAGAAAACATAATTCTCTCCACCTAATGCAATAGTTGCATCCATTGCTGCTTTCACTTGTGCACCTGCATGCGCTACAACATGAAAATCTGGATTAGTAGAAGCGCCATTCATATATCTTCTATGACTGAAAACATTTGCAGTGCCCCATAATAATTTTACTCCACTCGCTTTTTGCTTTTCTTGTAAATAAGTAGTCATTGTTTGCAAACGCTTCTCATTGTCTATAACGTCATTAGTATAATCCACGACGTCCACATCATGAAAGCAATAATAAGGCAACCCCATTTTGGTGATAAATTCAAAAGCTGCATCAGCTTTATCTTTTGCTCTTTCGATTGGATCTGATTTCTCGTCCCATGGATGAATTTGAGAAGGTCCTCCAAATGGATCAGAACCATTGCCACAGAAACTATGCCAATAAGCAACTGCAAATCTTAACCAATCCTTCATTGGCTTACCGGCTACTACTTTATTTTCGTCATACCATCTGTATGCTAAAGGATTAGAAGATCCTTGTCCTTCAAAAGCAATCTTGCCGATTCCTTTAAAAAATTCTTTGTTACCTAATACTACTGACATAAGAAAAAATTTAGTGAAATGTTATTGAATAAATTGTTGAAGTTGTTTTAACCAATGCTCATATTGCTCATTATATGTTTCATAAACAGTTGGCTCTATAGTTTGGATTGGTTGATCATTTGCAAAAGCATCTTTAGAAGAAGCATAAATTTTTGCTCCAATACCCCCACCTTTAGCTGCTCCTACACTACCATCGACATCATATAATTCTATAGGAACATTTAAAGTATTCACAAATGCTTCTGTAAATACTTTGCTTTTAAACATATTGGCATTCCCCGCTTTAATCACAGCAGGTTGAATGCCATTGTCACGCATAATATCTATACCATATCTAAATGCATAAGCAATGCCTTCTTGAACAGCTCTATAAATATGTGCATTGGTATGTTTATTCAAATCGAGATTCAATATTTGTGCACCAACAATAGCATTATTGAATATTCTTTCAGCGCCATTGCCAAATGGCAAAATTTGAAGTCCATCAGACCCAATCGAAATTTTTTCTGCTGCTTCATTCATTGCAGTATAATCAATTTGCTCACCAATATATTTTTTTGTCCAACTATTCATAATCCCAGTACCATTAATACATAATAACATGCCCAATCGGTCTTGCTCTAAAGAATAGTTTACATGAGCGAACTGATTTATTCTTGAAGCTTTATCAAAGTTTAAAGTATCTCCTACACCGTATATCACTCCACTTGTTCCAGCAGTCGCAGCCACTTCGCCAGGTGAAAGTACATTTAAAGAAAGTGCATTATTGGGTTGATCTCCGGCCTTATATGCTATAGGAATACCTGCAGGCAAATTCAACTTTGTGGCAATATCAGATTTTACCAAACCATGCACACTAAAAACTTCTTGAATCGATGGAAATATAGCAGTAGAAAAGCCAAAATAATTCAATACCTCTTTAGAGATTTCTTTATTCTTGAAATCCCAAAATATACCTTCAGATAATGCCGCAATACTAGTGGTAATAGATCCAGATAATTTCATGGCAATAAAATCACCAGGCAACATTACATGTGCAATATTTTTATACAGTTCGGGTTCATTTTGTTTTACCCAAGCTAATTTGGATGCTGTAAAATTTCCA
>JALRFB010000237.1 GCA_023256555.1 Sediminibacterium sp.
TAGCATTATCAATGCAATTGGTTTTTATTAAGAGTTGTACAAAACTTTCATAAGCTTCGATACTATCAAAATAATCTGGGATACCGGTTCTTGGGAATTTATCAAATACTTTGGATCGGTAAGATTTGTAGCCAGTATTACGGGTTTCCCAAAAAGGGGAGTTGGTACTAAGTGCATAAACATGGGGCAAAAAATAACGCGCAGTATTGGCAATATGAATGGCCATACGACGATCTTCTACACCAACATGTACATGTAGTCCAAAAATTAAATTACTTCTTGCAGCTTGTTGTAATTCATTTAATAAGTCTTGGTATCTGTCTTGATTAGAAATCAATTGTTTTTCCCATAAACTAAAGGGGTGAGTACCCGATGCACCAATACTAAATCCTAATTGATTGGCTATTTTGCTTACACCAGTTCTCAAAGATTTTATTTCTTGATAAGCTTCATCCACATTTTGACAAATCGCAGTGCCGACTTCTACTACTGCTTGATGCATTTCTGCTTTGATCTTTTCTTTGAACAACAATTCCCCCTCATTCACTATAGCTTGTTGATGGCTTTTAAGTTCTTTGGTAGCAGGGTCGAGTACCATATACTCCTCTTCTACACCAATGGTAAATTGTCGCAAATAATCTTTGGGCATAGGCTAATTTACTACAATAAAAAACCCCCACCAAATGGTGAGGGTTTTTTGATATTCAAAGTGAATACTAGAATATGTAACGAACACCCAATTGAATTTGGTAGCGAGATGCCATACCAGTATCATGTCTCCATGCTTGTTGTAATGGAGTCTTGGTTGTTGTATTGTAGTAAGGGAAACTAAATACAGGCTTGTTTCCTTGGAAAGCACCTGTGAAAGTTAAAGGAGTTGTTGTTGTTGGTACATCATACACACCCCAGTTTTTATTCAACATGTTAGTGAAATTGTAAACGTCTGCTGTAAAGCGTAAAGTTTGCTTTCTTCCTTTAACATTGAAAGTTACATCTTGAGTTACATTCAAATCTAATCTACCAGTCCAAGGTAAGATTGCAGCATTTCTTTGTGCATATTCACCTCTGTGCTTAGATAAATAAGGATGATTGTCAATGAATTGGCTTAATTGAGGCCATAATTCTTGTTGAGTTCTTGTATCACCAGAAGCATTTACTAAAACAATTTCATTAGCATTTCTTGGAATATACATTAAATCGTTGCTGAAACCATCACCATTCACGTCACCGTTGTAGATGTATGAAGTAACATAGTTAGGAGCGATTTCTGCAAATACACCCACTGAAGTAGCGAAATGCTTTAAGTATTCTTTCTTATAGATTGCTTGAGCAATAAATCTATGAGGTAAGTAGTTGTTAGAATAGCTTTGTGTTGGGATATTAGAGTTTCCAAACACTCGCTTAGAACCCCACATAGTAGATGCAGTAGAACCATTTACAGTAGCGTCTTTAGCTTCTTGGTAGTTATATGCTGCACTTACAAATAAGTTCTTGAAAGATCTTTGAACTTGAACAAACAAAGTATTTACATAACCAACATTTGCATTAGTCATATAAATAGCATTACCGATAGATGGGTTGTTTACTGCAGCTTTAGATGATCCACCAATTGGATATACTGAAGTTACAGGGAAACGAGTACGACCATCTGCTAAAGTAATCAAACCAGTAGAAGGTAATACGATGTTTTGGAAAACAGTTGCATTGATATTTCTAATATGAGTTGCTTCAACTGTTACAGTGAAACCTAATACTTTTTTATCAGCACCTAAAGTTGTTTTCCAAACTTGAGGGAACTTATAATTAGGATCTGCAACGTTAATGCTATAAGATTTAGATAAACCAGCAGTTACAGTTGGTCTGTAAGCGTTTACATCAGGAGAGAACATATATCCAGTACCATTGCTGATAGATCCGAATAATGCCATACCTGAGTTAGATGCTTGGTTAGAGATCCATACAAATGGAGGAGCGCCTTGGAATAAACCAGTACCACCTCTGAATTGTAAAGTTTGGTCAGAG